>CALLLL010000121.1 GCA_938082445.1 uncultured bacterium | reverse complement strand
GTTTTTTGAAGAGTCTATTAAACTTCGCGATGAGCATCCGGAGTTATATGGAGTACTTATGCAATATTATAAGCAGGATACAGCCAAACTTTGGGAAGATGCACGCACTTAGTGCTTAAACTGTATAGTCGCGCAAACTCTCGATGGCTTCCATGTAAGACGTATGTCCGTAAATGTAGCTGCCGGATACGAGAATGTTGGCTCCCGCTTCTGAAACAAGGTGTGCAGTTTGGTTATCTATACCGCCGTCTACTTCTACATCGCGATCGCCCATCATAGCGCGTACATTGCGAATTTTCTCAACCATATCCGGGATGAAGCTCTGTCCGCTAAACCCTGGGTTTACGGTCATGACCAGTACCATATCCAATTCATCGACCAGGTACTCGATTTCATCTTGAGAAGTGCTTGGGTTTAATGCAATTCCTGCCTGACAACCTAAATCTTTAATTTTGTGAATCAAGCGGTGCGGATGTTGTGTGGCTTCTACATGAAACGAAATAATGTCGGCCCCTGCGTTGGCGAAGTCTTCGACATATCGTTCTGGTTCATCAATCATCAAGTGCACGTCCAAGGGAACCTCGGTTACACTTCTAATGGACGCTAAAACGGGGGGGCCCATAGTTAAATTGGGAACAAATTGTCCATCCATTACATCAAAGTGAATGAGATCGGCTCCCGATTCTACAACAGCATTGATTTCTTCACCGAGTCGACAGAAGTCGGCGGAAAGAATAGAAGGAGCGATGCGTACGGACATGGGTGGTTCCTTTGTGTGTCAGTTTATAAACTGGGTAAATCGATTGACTCGATGGTTGTATCTTGTAGTGGAGCGGTTTGCTGATTGGTGGTGATGATGGGATCGTTTCCGCCACTGAAATCATAGGTTTGATGCAGGGTGCGGTTTGCGTAAAATTCGACGGTCAATTCATTGGTATACGCCAAATCGGTGAGGGTAAATGTTTGGCCCGGTTGGAAACGAGGTGGACGGTTATCGACATAATCTGTAATGCGTGGGTAAATAACCACTCTGTTTCCGCTTTCATCGATTGTGTCCACACGTACTTCAGTGGTGAATTCGGTAGTGCGGGGAATGATGTAATTGATGGTGGCTTTACGTCGTGCATTGGCTAAATCGGATGTCGGACGCAGACGCACATCAAAGTTAACTTCTTGATTCGGTGATAAGGTGGTGCCGGGTTCAGGATATTGGTTCAGCACGATCTCATACGCTTGTCCAGGATTGTCAACGACATAGGGTACGACTTGTACTTTCATAGACGCCAGGGTTAATTTTACTTTAGCCAAGGGCATGCCCACTAAATCGGGCATGAGCATGATATCTTGTTTAACTCCATCGCTTACCAATAAATGTATTTCGGTACCGACATTGATGCCGTGGGAGGGAGCAGGGTCTTGTGCTAAGACGGTATCGGGGGCGGATGAATCAGGTATGCGCGCAACAGAACCGTTGCTGAATCGAGCTTCTTCAATGCCTGTGAAGGCTTCTTGTAAAGTCTTGCCAATGAAATTAGGTGTTTTCACTTCTGCACGGCCCTGACTGACCGTAAGATTTACTTTACGTCCTTGGCGGACGACGGTATTGGGCGTGGGCCGTTGGACGATAACGTGGTACTCGGGAACTTTTTCATTAACGACTTGGTTTTGGGAACCCAGTTCAAGTCCGGCTTGAGTCAAGATGTTGGAAGCTTCGGTTATGGACTTTCCAGATATATTGGGTACGCTTACCAACTCTCCACCTTGTACAGCATTGGTAAAGACGAAATAGGCGGCACCAAGCATCACGACAATAAAAAACAGTGTCATGAAACTCCAGCGAACCGTCCAGCCGAGAAATTTAAAGACGAAGAGGATTGTACTTAAGACTGCTTGCGCAATCGCATCAAGTAAAACCCGTCCAAGAGGTCTTCGTTCGGCAGTATCTTGTATTGGCCTGTCGTTATTTTCCATGGTTCCAGCCAAGCCGGGCCATCTTCTAAAGTGACCGGCAGTTCCCCTGTAATGGTGGTTGCGAGTTCTTCGGTTTCTTCGGGTGAGAATGTACAGACCGAATAGACGATTACTCCTCCAATTTTACAAACTTCAATCGCGGATCGCAATAACTTTAGTTGCGTCTTGGCGAGTTTACGCGGAGCCTTGGGCCCCATTCTATACTTTAATTCTGGATGGCGCCGAAAAGTTCCCATTCCGGTGCAAGGGGCATCGAGCATGATGCGATCAAATGGACCGGTGTAAGGGAGCTCGGTGGCGTCAGAAATTACGCAGGAAAGGTTATTTAGTTGCAAGCGCTCGATGTTATCACTGATGCGCCAGTAGTTTTTCGCACCCATGTCGTTGCAGATGAGATGGGCCTGGCAATTGGTCAACTGGGCAATGTGGGTGCTCTTTCCGCCGGGCGATGCGCACATGTCGAGGATCGTTTCGCCCGCTTCGGGTTCAAGTAAATAGGGGGGGAGCATGGACGCGGGGTCTTGAATGTAAAAATGACCTTGCTGGAAGGCTTTACTTTTTACAGGGGCTGGATCGCCCAGTATTATAGCGTCTGGAATGATTTCATGGGGCGTAGCGGCGACCTCGAGTTTTTTTAGTTGTTGCAACAACTTTTCTCGGGTGGTCAGGGTCGTATTCACGCGAATGCTTGCGGGCGCTTCAATATTGGAGGCTGCACAGATGGATTTGGCTTTTTGTGGGCCGTGCAATTCGACCCAGCATTTGCATAACCAGTGTTCGAGCGAATAGCGGATGGAGAGGTAATACGCGAAGTCCTCATCTTTATCGGGGAGGACTGCATCCTCTATATTTTGGGGCACGCGTTTGAGCACTGCGTTACATAAGCGGGCTGTTCCGGCATGGCCCCATTTCTTCGCTAAATCGACGGAGGTGTGAACCATCGAAGGAAAGGTAACACTATTTAAAAACATGGATTGATAAATACCCATACGCAAAATCATACGGATGGAGATGGGGAGTTTATCGATGGGCTGCGTCAGTAGTGGCGCAAGAATGTAATCGCATAGTTTGATGTATCGTGTAGTTCCATACACAAGTTGTGTCATGAAACGCCGACCACGCGAGGACAGGCGGTTTCCTTTTCGCTGGATGGTGCGTTCAATTGCTTCATTGGTTTTATGGCCTTTTTCGAAGACTCGGAGCAAGACTTCGATGGCGGCATCGCGGACGGGATCTACAGGCATTTATCCATTCTCTAGGGTTGTGCCGACAGTAAAAGGGTTTCCACGTTGGTAATCGGCTATCGGCATAGCCTTTTTCCCGGGGGCTTGAATGACTCGAATGGCAAGCGCTGATTTGCCGGTTGATACAATGAGCTGGTGGTCTTCAATGCGTATGATGGTTCCTGGGGCTTCATTGACTATTTCTTCAATCACTGCACAGGTATGTACGCGCATGGGTTGTTCGTTATAGCGGAAGTACGCGACAGGCCAAGGTACTAAGGCCCGGACTTGGTTGTATAGGTATTCCGCTGTACAATCCCAGTTGATTGCTCCGTCTTGTTTGATGAACATTCGGGTGTGAGTAGTCAGGGATTCATCTTGTGGAGTAAAATAGGCTTCACCCGCTTCAATGGCTTCCAGTGATTTCAACATCATATCTGCACCGAGTGCAGACAGTTGCGCATTCATGTCTTCCGAAGTGGCTTCAAGGGGCAAGGGGACAGTTTCTTGCATGAGCACATCGCCAGTATCCATTCCTGAATCTAGTTTCATGATGGAAACACCCGTTATTGTATCGCCATTTAATACCGCGGTTTGAATGGGGGATGGGCCTCTATAAAGCGGTAATAAGCTGGGGTGCATATTGATGAAGCCGTGTGTGGGGACATCAAGGAGTGATTGCTTTAATAAGCGGCCATAGGCCACCAAGGCACACACATCGGGTTCTTGGCTTTTTAACCATTCTTCGAAGGTACCATCATTGAGTTTGGTCGGTTGCACCACGGGAATGTTTCGCTCTTCCGCCCAGACTTTGACTGGAGGGGCTTGGAGTTTCTTTTTACGGCCCACCGGTTTGTCGGGTTGACACACCACAGACACGATATCGTGTACTGCGATCAGGCTTTCCAGCGAAGGAATAGCGAGTTCAGGGGTGCCAAAAAAGACGATGCGCAAAGGTGATGCTCCGTTATGGGTCGGTTATGATGTCAAACCGGGGATGTCCATACCCCCAGTGATGTCTTGCATTTTATCTTTGAGTAAATTTTGAGCTTTGGTGATACCGTCGTTTACCGCTGCCACAATAAGTGTTTCCACCATAGGCTGATCGCCCGCACTAATGATATTGGGGTCAATGTTGATGCTCACCATTTCCAGTTTACCGTTCATGATGACCGTGACGAGTCCGCCGCCGGAAGAGCCTTCGACCGTTTTGCTGGCCAATTCTTCCTTAATTTCATCCATATTGTTACGGACTTCATTGAGATTTTTCATTATATTGGCGAAATCACCGAGTCCGCCAAGACCTTTAGGGAGCATAATTGAGAATTCCTTTGTAAGAGGTGTTGCAATAGGGGGGTATTATACGTGTAAATGGGATATCTTGTAAAGAATTGGGATACGAAGAGCCAATGCAGTCGCGGTTATGGGCTATTTCTAATTAGGATTGGCGATATCTTCGGCATCGACCATGAGGTTGATGACAACCCAGTCTATCCCGCGACGCTCAAGGATGATTTGGCGTTCTTTACTGTCATTACTTGGGACATAGACGGAACATTGGTTTAGGGAGTCATAGGAATAGCGTGCGCCAGCAAATAAAGCGAGTTCTTCACCGTCTTCCGGTTTGGGAGCATGGCGTTTCATGATGTCCGCTACGCCTTTGGGGGTGACGAATGCATCAACCAGTTTATCCGCGACTTTGGTCGCCAATCCGCCAATGATGCCGCTAATGGGGTTTTCATCTTCTTCAGCTGTTTCATTGCTAAACTTATCGCTGAATTGCTCTTTGATATTTTGGCGTAGTATAGGAAAATCGATGTAGTGTTGAAGTTTTTCAGTTTCATCAGCGAGGATAGCGGTTTCGATTTGGCCCATTAATCGCTTCGGTCCCATAGTGAGGTAGCCCACACCGCCTACGAGGGCTAAGAATATAATGAGAGAAAAAAACTTTTTAATCATTGGACGCTCCCTGATGCAATCGTAGGACTATTATACATTAAAAAGGCCTGCACCCTTAATAGGACGCAGGCCAATGCTGTTTTATTCAATTCTGGCTATCGAAGAATGACGCCGGACTCTTTCAATTGGGCCACGATAAGGTCTGCGGCTTCGTTGGTATCGGGGCGGTAGGGCAGTGCCATATCGATGGGGTATTTATCGAAGTTGTTCTCGCCCATGTTCACCACAAAGACTTCATTAGGCGCACTCAAGCGGCGCAGTTTCTCGATATCGAAATCATCGGCATCGGTTACTGTGGTGATGAGCATGGTTCCCGCATCGGTAACCACCCGTGCCATGTCACCAAGGCGTTCTAAGTGGTGTTCACGTGCCTGGTCGCGTGTGCGTGCATCTTGGTCTAAGTTTTCGCAGAAGTTCGAGATACCAAGGTAGTAGGTACGGTAGCCTTGGTCGAATAGGACGCGTTCGAGACGTTTGGCAACGCGGCGTTTACCACAACCGTAGACACCGTGTACGATGATGAGTTTTCCGACGTTTCCGCTTTTCTTGGAGCGTTCTTCGATTGTGACAAGTCCTGATTCCCAGGTGTCTTCACGGTTTTGAACCGTTTCATCGAGTACGGAATTTTCTTCGCCAAGGGCTTCGAGAATAATTCCGCATCCCGCGATTTCGTGTTCGTCTACAATGACGAATCGCCCGGTGGCTTCAATATCGTTACGTAAATCGAAGGCAATCGGACGTGCAGTTTCGAGGATACACTCGGCTACATCGTGGCGGTCTACCTGACCTTTATTCTCCACGGATTCCAATTCGGAAGCGTCGAGTACTTGGTTCACTGTAGCCAATTGAGCAGGCACATTGGATGAACCAATTTTAAGCTTGTATTTTTTTTTGGCCACCATGGGGGGGCGGCCCATCCAAAACATGTTGCAACGTAATCGACGACCAACGTTGGGTTGTGGATCGGATTTCTTCACCATCAACTCACCGGGCTTAATGTAGATTTGCGTGGACATTTGGAAACCGGTGGCATAGCCTGCACCGATTGTGTCGCGTTCGGGGCAGTTAAACCCTTCGATAGAAGTAACGGTGGATTCTTTTCCGGAAGGATGGAACACGACTTCTTCACCGGGGGATATCGTTCCGGTGGTAATGGTGCCGGATACAATCCGACGGTCATCGTCGGAAGCTGTAAATTTATAAATGTCTTGAACAGGCATACGGAAAATTTTATCGTCGTCGCCTTTGAGTTTACTGAAGGAGTCGACTTGGTCGAGTACTGTCATGCCGGAATACCAAGGCATTTCTTTTTCACTGCCTGCGGCGATGTTGGTGCCTTCACGAGCGGATACAGGGATAAAGGCTGTGGGCTCTACACCGAGTTGGTTGAGGAATTCGGTGTACTCTGTTTTGATAGCATTAAACGTTTCCTCGGAGTAATCGACGAGGTCCATTTTATTCACCAAGACGCAGAGTTGTTTAAGTCCAAGCATGGAGACAATATAGCCGTGGCGTTTGGAGTTTTCGCGTACGCCTTCTTTGGCGTCGATCACTAGGAGTGCAGACTCAGCACGAGCAGCACCGGTTACCATATTTTTCAAAAACTCGATGTGGCCGGGGGCGTCGTTGATGATGTAGTTGCGTTTTTCTGTTTGGAAAAAGCAGCGTGCGGTATCGATGGTAATGCCTTGGGCTTGCTCATTTTTCAGTGCATCTAAAAGGAAGGCATACTCAAATGGGCGTGCGTTGGCTTTACACATCGCTTTCACTTGTTCAAGCTTACCTTCAGGTAAAGAGTTGGTATCAGCCATAAGTCGACCAATAACGGTGCTCTTTCCGTGATCTACGTGACCCACTATCACGACGTCCATTTGTTCGCGGTTTAGCATTTCAGTACTCATAATCTATATTCGCTTTCTGTAAGTGCAGTATATTTCGGGGAAATGGCCAGGGCCTACATGTAGCCGTCGCGACGAAGTGTTTCAAGGCTTCCGCCATCGTCTTTGTCTTGTGCGCGACCATCGCGTTCAGCAATGTTGGCAAATTTTCCGCTACGCAGTTCTTCGACAACATCTTGAACATTTTTAGCTGTAGAATCGACACATGCTGTACACGGTCCACAACCAAGGGAACGGTAGCGTGTACCTTCGCCTTTGTCGTAATAGAGGTCGACCAATGGAATTTCTTCGCGTTGGATGTATTCCCAGAGGTTGAGTTCTGTCCAGTCCAGGAGAGGGTGAATGCGGACGTGTGTACCTTTGGCGAAATCGGTTTTATATTGATTCCACAATTCTGGTGGTTGATCGTCTACATCCCAATCGTTTGATTTATCGCGTGGGGAGAAGTAGCGTTCTTTTGACCGGCTGCCTTCTTCATCCGAACGAACGCCAACGATAACGCCTGTGTAGGGCTCAGTATTGGTATCGACTTCGTATTGTCTGGTCGTATGGTTCATACGCTTACGTTCCCATTCGCCGGAGAGGGTATGCTTAAGCGCTTCACTTTTGAGTGCTTTACAGCATTCCAGTCGAGTGATGTTTCCATCGGGGAAGGTTTGTTTCTCAGCGATCGCTTTTTGGTTTTGACCTACGACCATGTTGAGGTTCCAGTCAAGTGCAAGGTTATCGCGGTATTCGATCATTTGGGGAATTTTAAACGAGGTGTCTACGTGGACAAGGGGAATAGGTACATGTCCAAAAAAAGCTTTTCGTGCTAACCACAACATCACGGTGCTGTCTTTACCGATAGACCAGAGCATGCACAAATTACCAAATTCGCGGTAAGCTTCACGCAATATGTGTATGCTTTTGGCTTCTAATTGATCAAGTTGGTTCATTCCAGGGTTCCTTGGGTTTTGCTGAAAACTACGGCCTTACGAAACACGTATCCTGCGACACGGTTTTGGGAAGCGAGTAATATAGCATGTTTACAGGGGTAAAATCATGCCTTCGCTTATGAAGGCCACTGAACGGTCTTAATCATGACATAGTTTATCAGTGAAGTCAAGTTTTAATTAAAAACCACTAAAACTATTGACATGAAAGTTAAAAATGGTATACTTAGGCCCAAGTTAAAGAACAAGAGGAATTTTGCGTGGGAAGTCAAATAAGCACAACACCTGTGATTTCAGATCTGTGTACAGTACTACATATAGCGGATGAGAAAGGTGAGTGGCCCAATGAGGAGCCTATTGCTCAGCTTGCTTCGTCGTATGTAGAGTCGATTGGTCGTGAAATGCAAAATGACTTTGATTTGTATCAAATGAATCAACAATCCTTGCAAGAAGACTTTGAACAGTTAATGTTGGAATTGCGCGCACTTCAGTCTTCATTGGGTATTAGTGAAGAAAAGACGACTGAAGTCCCTACAGAAACTACTGCGGATGACACGGTGAATTTGTCTTCTCCCGCTATGAAGCGTGATACTTTTACTCCACAGCAACACCGCGAACTTCTCGATCGCTGTCTCCATAGCATCCGTAAACTTTCTTAATCGTTTTGCTGGCGATGTAGTGAACCGCTTTTTTCTTTCTTCATCTCTCCATGTAGGCAACATCTGCGCTTGGGTAACGTCATAAGGGTAGAGTCTTTGGAGAATACAGCATGAATGAATCCGACAATACCCTGTTGAAGCTTTGGCAGAACAATCGCAACGCTGAAGCTTTTCAAGAAATCGTTGCACGTCATAGTAATATGGTTTACGGCACCTGCCAGCGTATATTGCGCAATACAGCTGATGCTGAGGAAGTGACGCAGGATTGTTTCCTGGCCCTGGCGCAGGCGGAAATTACTAAAATTCGTATTTTGGGGGGATGGCTGCATTCGTTGGCCACGAGCCGATCCTTGGATTTTATTCGGTCATCCAGCCGCCGTCGGAAACGTGAAGAAATTTTCATGGAGGCGCAATCGGAACACCAGGATCCTACTTGGGATGATCTTCAGCAATTTGTGGACGCGGCGATTGAAACGTTGTCGCCTGAAATGCGCGATGCAGTGATTGCCCATTTTCTTGAAGGACGCTCACAAGCAGACATTGCAGAATCAGAAGGGCTAACACGTTCAGCGTTATCTCGAAGAATCAGTCGAGCGGTTCAAAAAATCCGTGAGCATCTCGATGAAAAAGGCATAAACGTAAGTGCTGTTGTACTTTCGGGTTGGCTTTTGCAAGCTCAAGCACAAACGATTCCCGCAGCAGTGAGTGCTTCATTGGGAAGATTGGCCTTGTCAGGTGCAACTACAGTAACCCAAGGAGCTGGGGCTGCAGCTACTTTGACCATAAGTGGGGCACTGGTAGTAAAAATCATCAGTGGAATACTGGTGGTGGCTGGTTTGCTTGCATTGGCTGTACGAAATCAACAGTCACAATCAAATAGTAGCGATTCTACGATGAGCAATCGTATTGGTTCTGGCGCAATAAGCGACCCTTCGATTGTATCCCCTAATTCTGCTCTGTCAACGGATGACGATTCTGTAAACACTGATGATGGTTTGGCAGAAGAAATGGATCCGGCCGCAATACTTAGTGGACAAGTGGTCTTTGCCTCAACAGGTGAACCGGCTGGGAGCATGTGGGTTGCTTTACAAAAACTGGTGTCAGACGATACCTCAGGTATCATGCGAGAATATTTTACTCACACCACAGTGACAGATGAGCAGGGGCAGTACCTCTTTGAGGGAGTGACAGAGGAGGAAGGGTATGTGGTGGCTTTTGACGATCGCTATGCAGCATATCCTCGGGGAAAAAAACAGTCATCGGGCAAAAAGCGTTGGGCCTTGGGCGAGGAGATGCCATTGCTGGAGGTGCCACCTCTCAATGGGATTATAAAGGGACGAGTGTATAACCAAGACACGGGTAAGTCTGTGTCGGATCTCAATTTGGTAGCTGTTTCTACTGAAAATGGAGATTATTTTACGCAGACCGATGCGCAAGGCAATTATATATTTCTCGGATTGGGGAGTGGTGAGTATGGCATAAAGTTAGAGCGTGAAAATAAAGTGTCTACCCCCCCTGGAGCTGTATTTTTGCATTCTGTGTATACCAACCCAAATGTTCCTTTGGAGTTGGATGTGCCCTTGGATATGGGGGTTCCCATCAGTGGAATAGTGGTTGATGAAAATGGTGAGCGTGTCCCCAATGCCTTAATCGCTTTGAGTGGACCGAGCCTTGATAGTAAAACAAAGATCCATGGATATTCCTATACAAACCAAAACGGGGAATTTACTTCATGGGGTGGGCACTATGGCTACCGGATGATTTTGAGTGCCAATAAAGATGAGTTGGAAGCTTACCCCATCGCTGTTGATTTGAAAGAAGGTACACCGAGTAATGATATTGTCATTGTTCTTCACAAACTAGTGAAAGTGTCAGGCCGCTTTGTTGATTCGAATAACCGTTCAATTGATGCAGTGCTTGTGCGCAAAGACTCCTTGGGTATTTGGCGGCGCGTGAACAAGGACTATGCCCCTACTTATAAAGATACCTTTGAAGAATACTTGCCGCCGGGTGAATATGGACTGATGGGCATGACGGCTGTGTCAGGTCTACAGGACGATATATTCATACCGTTAACTCTCGATAAGCACGCTGTTGAAAACTTGCGTATAGAAATTCCCAGCGTGACGGCGATGTCGGGTAAATATGCGTTACGTGGAGTGGTGACGGATGATTTAAAACGTCCACTTCCCAATACACTTGTGCGGATAAGCAATGTAAATGTGCAAGATACCCACTTCGGTGCAGAGATGAAAACAGATGACGAAGGGAAGTTTTCATTTGAAGGGTTAGCGCATGAACACTACAAAGTTTATGTATTGCCAACGAAGGCGTATAAGCCGTATTTTCATGAACTACCAGTGACTCCTGGTGAACCTTTATCTTTACAGCTAAATCGATTCCCGAGTGTGAATGGTTTAGTACTTGATGCAGAAACCGAAGAGCCGATAAAGCATTTTAAACTTCAAGAAGGTTGGATGTTGCGAAATGGTGAGGTCCAATATGGAGAGATCAAGGATATTGATTCTGCCAATGGTGAATTTATTGAGTATCTAACATTGAGTGACAACCCTTATTTTCGGGTTTGGGCAGATGGGTATCGCCCCGAACTCATTCAACAGTTGTCGCTTGGAGTGGGTGAAGAGCTGAAGTACACATTTAATTTAGAAATTAGTCCAGAGCTTAGGGGGCGTGTAGTCAATGCTCTTGGTGAAGCAGTGCCGGATGCGACGGTGTATTTTGATAAAAAAGTGTTTAACGATACGATCAATGAAAAAATGGCCGCATCACGAACGAATGCACAAGGTGAATTTAGTCTCCGTTCTCTTTCTAAAGATACGGAGACTATTTATGTATGGAAATCAGGTTATTCAATTGAAGAAAAATCCATTAATGATAATTTGAATATTGTTCTTCAAGAGGGGGGAGATTTTACGGGGAAAATTAATTTGGGCGGAGACTTATCTCCCACACGATATCAGATTTCGCTTAAAGATAAGACCAATGCACGTTTCAATCGATGGGCTGTATCGGAAGACGGACACTTTAACTTGTCAGGTTTAATGGCGGGAAACTATACTATTGTAGTCCATTTGACGACAGAGCCAAGTAACCGACAATTTTATGAATTGGTTAATTATCTTCAGTTTCCTCAAGATGATGTGGACGAGCAGGATATTCATATCCCTGTCGGTACTAATGTGGTGGAATGTTTGGTGACTCGTAACGGTGCACCGGTCCGTATTGCATCATTTCGAGGGGCGGTAGATGGGGTGTATGTGTTGCCTACACTCTTGGAAAATGGACGGTATCGATTTGTTAATTTACCTAGCGGGACACTACGGCTTCTTCAACGTGATGCGGAGTCCGATTCGATAGAAGAGGACCAATATATAATTATGGACATTGTGAACATGGGTAAAAACCAGTCCCAATATCTGGAAATTGAGTTAAGCAATTAAATCTATTGAAGTATACCTGTCAGTTGTGGAAAATTGAGAAGGTCAATAATC
>CALLLL010000120.1 GCA_938082445.1 uncultured bacterium | reverse complement strand
GTCCCCCGACAAATATATCTTGGCTTGAGCATTATAAAAACTCCCATGTCCAATGATATACATAACAAGAGAATCTTCAGCGGTCACCTTTGTAGCATAATCTTCAAAAACACTAAGCAAAGTTTCCTTTGTGGATTGCTTCTTCCCTTCACCACTTTCAGTCAATAAAAGCAATTCATCTTCAGCAATGTTTGCACCACTCAGCAATGCTTGACTGAGCCGACTACCCCATTCCTCAAAGCGTTCTTCGTATGGCTCTTCACCACCACTACCACAAACAATCAGATGATACGACTTCGCATGGCTCGAGGAACCCATAACGAACAGAAAACAAAACAAAGCAGACATAATTATTTTATTCATGCGAAACCTCGCTTCCGGCGAAGCACCCACTCGATAGCAAGCAATAAAACAATCAATCCATAAAACGCCGGGACATGCCACAAATGCAAGACATACTCTTCGGGGTCTTCATTAATAGGCGTTGGAATCAGTTCAGGCAATTCATTCAATTTACTCAACGCGACATATTCCCCGCCAGTATGCGCCGAAATGGATTCAAGATGATCTCGATCAAAACGAGCATTCAAATATTCCCGCGTATCTTTTTCCACCAAGATTCGCTCTTCCTTCATGCCCACATGTTGCCCATCGGCATCACGAGCAATCAGATTCAATGCATAAAGTCCCGCTTCCTCAGGTATATATGAACTTTCATATACACCTGTCTCACTCAATGATTCATCCAGGCCAAGTTGAATTACATCCCCTTTAGGACTTATCAATTCAACAGTTACATAAAGGCTTTCCTGCTTTTCGTAGGCATCATTGCGAATGGTAAATCGTAAAGGAATAGTATTCCAAACGGTATACCGCTCCTTATCCACATGCCATGCAATTGGGTCAAGCACCTGATTGGACAAATAGCGCGTAATTTGACGCCATAATCGCTCATGCTGATCATTTTCCTCAGGAAGCTGCATCTGCCATTGCCATGTATCGCCCGTGGCCAAAACAGCCGAGGTGCCTTCGCCATAGCGTTGATAACTAAACAATGGAATTGAACGGCCACCTACAGAGTCTAGATCCGTTTCGGACATGACCGTTGCCCCTATACGGGTTAGCGGGAATTGATTCATCCCATAAAGAGAAGGCATTTCTTCCCAGTCCAACGGTGCACCCGATGCCCCACCATTAAGGGACCACATGCCACTTAAATTACCCCGCATAGTCGGACTGACCTGATATAAATCACGCACAAACGCATCTTCATCTGAACGAGACTGACTATATTGAAGGACAGGCAATATTGAGTCCAAAGGAGACCCTTCATAGCCCCCCTGACCGAAGCTATGAATTCCGCCTAACATCAAAAAGGCACCGCCGCGCTTATCCACGAAGTCACGGACCAAATTCAATTGCTTATCTGAAAAATAATCGCGTTCTGCGTCACCAAATATCAACACATCATATGAAAATAAATCCTGAGCACGCTCAGGAAACCCAGACGCCAATTCATCAGGTTCCATCCCCAAGCGTATAAAAACCGCTTCATCGTAGCGAGGCCGATCGGGATCATCAGCAAAGCCTTCAAACAAGGGATTGGAAAAACTACTCCCGTTTTCGCGAAAGTTAAACTTAGGTTCCGCGATGGATATATAAATCAAGCTGGATAAACGCGACTCTTCGTCATCTTCCAAGGCACGATGGATAAATGTATGTTGCCAATTAGGGCGGCCCGACACATACAATACTCGATATTCTTTTTTACGATGATCCAGTAAAAACTCACCGGTGTTATTATCCTCAATATGTTCCAGAATAGAATCATCGCTAAGATGAACCGATACAGAATAATGTGTCCAGTCGTTTTCGTCAGGAGTCCACTCCATGCGTATGGTTTGCTTCGATTCACTAACGACAAAACGCTTTTCTTTAACTAACTTATCGCCCACATTCAATTGCAAAACGGCCGATTGGCCTTTCAGCCCATTCGACCCCACATGAGCATTTAATGCAATAGGACGATCCGAAAAATCACTATTCTGTACATGCAATTGCTCCAACTCTAAATCACGCCAAGCATTCAGCTCCCCAATTCCTACCGTAAATACCGGCACATGCTCATTCAATGATTCTGCTATGGCATTCGAAACGCCTTGTTCCACTCCATCACTAAACAAAACTATTGCCGAAATATTCATTCCAGCTAAATCATCTTGAATACGCTCGATCCCATTCACCAACAATGATTCTCGCTGTGAAAAATCCAATGATTCAACAGTGGATAAAGGTTGAACATCATCGCCCAAACGATAGCGAACAACTCGATGCCTCTCGGACAAAGCAGCCTCTAACGTATCACCCTGCCGCTCATTTTCAGCAAGTAATGTTGCCCCACGACTACGCGCCCCCTTCGCATCAATCCGCATGCTCATAGAATCGTCAAATACCAAGACAACCACTTGATCGCCAGGCGTTATGCGCTGGATCAAAATAGAAGGGTCCATCAGTAAAGTCATTACAAGCAGCAACACCGTTGTGCGTAAACATAGCAATATAAATCGCATTCGAGGGTGTGCATTGCTCAATTGTTTGCGATAATATCCAATAGACCCAATAGCAACAAAAATCAACAGCAGTAAACACAACCAAAACGGTATCGGCGCATGAAACACCAGCCCTAAAGGCATTTCACCCTCACCACCCAAATATGTCGTCAAAGCGTTAAGCATTAATTTGCCTTGGCTTTCGTTTCAGCTTCGGATAGCTGTTTAAAATAATCCGCCACTTCTTGACGGTACTGCTCAGGAACCGCGCCCTCGTCCAATAACATGAACTCTTCCTGACCCAATTCGTATTCAATCAGCCTTTCCAAAGTCTCCTTACTTTGTGCTAAGGGTTCCATAACAAGCTCTGTAAACAATTCGAATTGTGGAACAGCAGCATTATCACGAAAATCACGTCGTAATCCCCCGATGGAATCACGTATGCGTCCCAACTGATCACGTACAGGACTATCCTCAGGCAACAAAGACTGTGCATCACGCAATGCATCTTGCCAATCCTTATACTCTCGTTCCGCAAACTCACGCATTTGTTCCTGCTCAGTAGGCCCATTTGAGTTTCCATCACCTGATTTAGATTCAGAATCTGAGGAAGATTCAGGATTGCCCTCGGCGTTTTCCCCAGCTTGTTCATCCTTCAATGATTCAAGAGCGTTCAATGCTTGCTGCATTGATGTTGATTCACCATCCGTTAACGCTTCGGCAACCTCTGCCAATTTCTGAGCGGCTTCATCAAGTTTTTTTCCAATTTCCTTCTCCTGCTTCGTCGCTTCGGCGAGCATGTTAAACTGCTGAAGTTGACGCGCCACATCCATATCTTCCAATATTCCATCACGACTGGTCTCCCGCAACCAATCTCCCAATTTTCGAGCCATAGCCTCTTGGCTTTCTTTAGAACGCTCGGCAATTTCAGAGGCATCTTCCAGTAAAGTCTCTAATTCTTCAGCCAAGGCATCACGCTCTTCCATACGTTCCTGCTGCGCCTTCTTAGATTCTGCATCGCCACTCAAATCAGGTGTATTCATTTCATCCAAAGCATCTTGGGTATTGGCCACCATCTCCTCTTGTCGTTCACGCAATGTATTGAACATATCCTTTAACTTATCCATCTCTTGCTCAATGGCTTCCCCGGACAGCTGCTCAAGAGATTGTTTCGCCTCGTCCAGCGACTTTTGTGCTTTTGACCCGGAACTCCGTGCATCTTGTAAATTGTTTTGCTCTAATTGCTCAAGAGTACGTTCCATCTGTTCACGTGCTTCAGCCATTGAATCTTCAGGAGATTGCTTTTGTGAAGTTGGAGTACTCATGGAGTTGATTTCTTTACTGGCTTCATCACTCCGCTTTAAATTTTTCTTAAGTTCTTCTTTTAAGCGCTCCAATTTACGCATAATTTCTTCGCGCTCTTTTTCAGTTTTTGCAGCTTG
Organism: uncultured bacterium; assembly: GCA_938082445.1. Lineage (GTDB taxonomy): Bacteria > Hydrogenedentota > Hydrogenedentia > Hydrogenedentales > DTSJ01. Next base: position 6,966 of record CALLLL010000120.1, on the reverse strand, counting down.
AAGTTCAGAAATCAACTCAGCAAGGCTTTCATTAATATGCTCCTGACGCTGAGCAAGTTCTTTAAGTCGATTCAACACATCTTCCTGTTGCGCTTGTTGTTGCTTGGTCTTATTTTCTTCCTCGTAATAATTTTTATTACGTGCCATTTCCAACTCACTCATATCCCGCGACTGTTCTTGCTCACCTCCCCCTGCACTGGCCTGTTGCTGTGATTGCTGCACTTGGGTCTTATCTCCACGCATCTTCAATAAGATGCTGCTGGCGATTTGCTGCTGAATAATGGCCGCAGACAAATCACCTTCAGGCATGGGATACAAAGACTTTTCCAGCCTCTCAACCGACTGCCCCATTGCATCGTCCAACGCTATCAAAAGTTCAGAATAACTACCGGCTTGAGCTTCTTTAACCTGATCCAACAGGGATTGTTGCTCGTCTTGAATAATTGTCAAGGTCTCTAGATATTCATCGCCCTTCATGGCCTGTACATTCTTACGCAAATTCCAACTGGCAATTTGAATATCACGTTGTTTTTGAGCCATGTCTTCCGCTTTTCCACTCTCCATACCCGCAGTGGATAACGCTTCGCTATACCACATTTTGAACGGTCGTATTTCCATAAAATAAGGATCACTCAATCCTTCAAAATCACTTCGGCTGGGATAACCGTCCCGAGCCCAAACACTCCACGTGATCATATCCCCCACAGACAATTCGAAATCTTCCAAGGCAATTTCATAATACCCCTCTGCCGATTCTTGAATATCTTCCGAAGAATTTAACGAAATTTGCACAGGTTCTTTTCCAGCAATCTCATACTGTACACCATAATCCACAAGGCCTATATCATCGTTTATGGCGAAATCAAAGACCAACTCCTCCAACAAGGTAATTTGACTATCTCCATGCGGGAATTCTATGTTCAAAACAGGCGCCTGATCGATTTGGGCCGTAATGGTGTAGGGCGTGGGATATTCATTGACTAAGCCCTCTTCATCCCTAAGCAAAAGAGTATACTCATCGCTTTCTTGAACCATAAAATCTGTATGCCACGAATAGCCATCGCTGGACTGAAGAGCAATTCGTTTATCATCACTTAGAACCATCTCCGCTTGCACGATAGCTTTATTGGATTGCAGTCGAACATCCACTCGGCTCCCCTTCCACGCAAGAATATCACCTGAGTTTGTGACCTCAAGGGGAGACAGGTTTGTATATTCAGGATAACGATAGTGTAGATCGATAGACTCGACATTAGGGGGCAACCACACATCAATGGTAAATATAGGGGAAGATTCATTATCTGCACTCACACGATATTCTCGATCAACACTAAGATTCTCAAACAACGCAAAATATTCACCCGTCTCACTCGAGGCAACCATTTCACTACTAAACCATTCACCCTCAGAATCACGCCATTGTATGGATACCGAGCGATTGTCTAAATGCCGCCCTTTAACCAAAATTGTTTGGCTTTCACCCCGACGAATCCGAATATCACCCGGCTCAACAGAAAACGACAATGGCACTACCACTGCTGGTGGTTCAGGGAGCAAAATTCGCACACCCGGCATCCATTGTTGATTAAACCCGCTCAACAAGCCAAGAGAGCCAAGTACCAAAATGACAATAAAGGCCACCCGTAGCCCCAAGCCATTAAGTTTTAAATCTACCCAAAGCGGTTGAGCCCGCACCATAGGAACCGTGTCTTTTAAAAACTCCTCCACTATCCATGCAGAGCCCTTAATCTCTTCATTGTCGACCAATTCCACAGTACTGATAATTCGATTTTCGAGTTCAGGATGATGCTCATCGATAAATAAAGCCACTTGCCGAAGTGGAATGGGTTTTCGCAATGGGGCCAAACACAAGAACCACACAAGCACCACAATCCCTACCAAATAGCCTAAACTAGCCGCCAATACCCCGCTGGAAGACCATTCAATGGCTATCAGTAAAAGTACAAACAAGCCCGTCCAGATCAATGCACTCAATGCCAACCGAACAATATGGCTAAACGCCCGTTGACGACGACAATGCTGGGCCACTACTTCAATTCTAAAGCGCAATTCCGCCTGGAGATGACGTGTTTTAGACATTGCGCACCTCCTTGGATAAAGCCGACATGTAGAAAAACTCTATCAGTAATACCATCAAGACTAGACCCAATGCCCATAACCCATACTCTGAATAAATGGCATTGCCATCATGATCAACAAGTCCATAGCCTGTACTCTGGGGTACCTGCTCATCACGCCCAATACCTGCGACTGAATAGGTTAACTGAAACACCTCTTCACTCATCGGGGTCATATCCCCCTCATAAGCATCTACATTGACAGCACAAACTATCGGCGTATCAATAGACCGTTGGGAATCTGCAGAGATATACCCCACCTCCACCAGCGGCTCGTTTTCCCAATGCGGCTTCTCGCCAATGGTATAACTCAAGGGAAATTCATCGTTTAAAGTTAGATAGTCAATGGACTCCTGTAACATAGGAACAAAACGGGGATTTTTTGCCAACGAAGTCCACTCTAAACGGTTTTGGAATAGCCAAACAAAATAGTGCCCCTTCCCCATTTGGCCTTCCAAAATAATCGGCGCACCATTATCCAATTGCGCCAACGATGTTAATCGAGGGTTCGACTTCTCCAAGTCAACCGATACATATTGCATGAATTGAACACTAGAAAAATCGTTATACTGACTCGCCTGAAAAAGAGAAAAAACCGGATGGCCTAAATCCACCCACGATATCTGTGCAGGGACTGAGCGCTTCTCACTCGATGGGACCCTGTAGACCCCAAGGGAATCCAGGATATCGCCTTCAGTATCGGCACTAATCAATAAACGTCCACCGGATTCGACATAGGTCAAAAGCTGCTTAGTATCTCCCGTACTCAAGCCCTTTGTGGTGCACAGCAAAACCAGATCAAATTCTCCTGCGCCCCACTGAGACCCGGAGTCTTCACTGCTCACCGCATGAATCTTCCAAGGAGGACCAGCCATACTATTCAATGCTTGCTTGAAAAAACGATGAGCGGGCCAACGCGAACTACCTTCTGTATCCTGAACGATCAAAATATCTCTGGTCTGTGGCGCATTCCAAGCAAAAAATCGCTCATTATCTTGTTGCACACTTTCATCATGTATCCACACACGCCCCATAAATGTTTGATCGGATTGTGGAGTAAACCGAAACGATGTTTGCCTCGACATACCAGGCCGCAAACTCAATATATTTTCCTGAATCACCTGACCATTTAACTCTAGGTAAACAGACATATCCTCGATACGTGCATCACTCCAATTGTGCGCCTTTACCATGACACGCAACTCACCATTCGGATACCGGCGTACCCCTAACTCACCAAGTCCAAAATTGGCTGTTTCGTCACTTCCTACCGATACTGTATTCAGTTCGAAGTGACTAGGTAATTTCCATTTCGATGCACCACTTCGCCTACCCGATTGACGGAAATCCGACACGACATGCATCTGTACAGGGCCGTCGATAACCCCAGTAGCATGGCGATAAGCCGTCTGAAGCGATCGCGCATAATTCGTATGCCCCTGAGAAAGCTGGGCATCGTCAATCGCTTTTAGCGCACGAGCGTGATTGGCTTCAGCCTTTTCCAAAGGCACGATAATGTCTGCATCGAGATTAAAGTATACAACCCCCACACCTTCATCTGAATCAATATCAGCCAACACCTCTTTTGCGGCAGCCTTTGCCTCATCAAAAGTCTCTCCCAACCCCATACCATACGACGTATCCAACAAAATCAAATGCTGTATAGCGACTTCCTGAGGTTGATTACTCGCCAAAGCTTTCCAATAAGGTCGTGTAAACGCAAGGGTTAACAACACCAAAGCCAACATCCGCAGCAGCATCAACCAAGGATGCTGTATACGCTTTCGCTCCACAACATCGTGTGTAACCTTAGGGACAAACATCAAACTACTGAAGCGATACGCTTCCCGTTCAGGTTTGCGGATCTGGTGAACAATATAAGGTACCACCAACAGCCCAAGCCCGGCAAAAATTATAGGCGTTAGAAATGATAAGCCCATCATCCACCTCCCGGTGCACGCCGTCGCATTGATGAAGACTGCGCTGTTGTTCGCGTTCGGTGGTTTAAAAACACTTGCAATGCTCGGTCAAGCGGTTCATCCGTAGAAAATTCAGCAATAGCAATTTCACTCGCATGACATGCTTTTCGTATCGTAGTAAAATGTTGTGTACGATTGCTCAAATACTCATCTCGAATAGCACTCGGGTCCATAAACTGTTCACGCCCGGATTCCGCATCCACCAAAGTCAAACTCGAATCAAAGCTAAAGTCCCGCTCAGCCGGATCAGAAATATGCAACACCAATACATCTTGATGCCGAGCACGCAAGGACTTTAATTGATGAACCATCGCGTCTACAGGCTGCAATAAATCACTGATTAAAATGACCATTCCCCGTGGATGCAACACATCCCCTAAATAATGCAACGCTCCAGACGTATCCGTCTGTCCAGCCGGGAGAGCGTTGTCCAATTCAACCAAGACACGTCGAACATGCTTATCGCTCGATCGTGGTGGAATATACGCCAACAATTCATGGTGATAGGTTATCAACCCAACGGCATCGCGTTGACTATGCAGCAACATCGCCAAAGAAGCAGCCAACATACGAGCATAACTAAACTTACTCAGTGATTGACTTCCATATTCCATAGAAGCACTGCAATCAAGCAATACCGTGGCACGCAAAGTAGTTTCTTCTTCGTATTGCTTTATGTGCAATCGATCGGTGCGCCCATACAATTGCCAATCAATATTACGCAGATCATCGCCCTGCGTATACGGTCGATACTGCGCAAATTCGACAGATGAACCTGAATGTGGACTGCGATGCAATCCAGACATCAATCCATCTACAACCGTTCGTGCCAGCAACGACAAATCCGTAATCGTTGCCAATTGCTCCGGTTCAATATGTCGAAGTGTATATTCCATAAAAAAGGTGTATTCCTAGAGCCCCGAAGCTTCTTGCTGAACAGACTCCAGCAGCTGTTTAATTATATTTTCTACTGACACATGATCGGCTTCCGCACGAAAATTGGTTAGAATTCGGTGCCTCAATACCGGATAGGCTACGGCCTGAATATCTGCTATTGACACATGGTACCGCCCCTGCAACAAAGCACGAGTCTTTGCACCCAAGACCAAATTTTGTGAAGCACGCGTTCCAGCCCCCCAACTCACCCACTTCTTTATAAAATCAGGAGACTGATTTCTATCCGGGCGACTCTGTTGACACAAGCGCACCGCATAACGAGCTACCGACTCTGCAATAGGCACCATGCGGACCAACTTCGCAAAGTCCGTCATTTCTTGAGCTGTAAACGCTTTTTCCGGAACCACGCTCTCATTACTCGTGGTCTGTCCAACGACCGCAAGTTCCTCGTCTTCATCCAAATAATCAATATGGATATTGAACATAAAGCGATCCAACTGCGCCTCAGGCAATGGATAAGTTCCCTCCAACTCAATAGGATTCTGCGTAGCCAACACATAAAATGGTTTATCTAAAGGACGCAATTCACCAGCAACCGTTACTTGACGCTCCTCCATCGCCTCCAACAACGCCGCTTGAGTCTTGGGTGGGGTTCGGTTAATTTCATCCGCCAATAAAATATTGGTAAATACAGGACCAGGAATAAAGCGCATCGCACGATGCCCTTGAGTATCTTCATCGATAATCTCCGTACCCGTAATATCAGAAGGCATCAAGTCCGGAGTAAACTGAATCCGCTTAAAATCCAAATCAAGAATTTGAGCCAGCGTGCGAATTAACAAAGTTTTCGCCAATCCAGGAGCTCCCGTAATCAACGCATGGTTGCCCGAAAACAACACTATCATCAATTCTTCAATAACCTTTTCTTGGCCAATTATCACCCGCCCCACTTCATGTAAAAGTGTGTCACGTCCCGCGCTAAGCCGTTCCAAGGCCTCTTGCTCAAAAGGGGCCGATGCTTCCTGCTTATTGAACTCTGCTTCCATGCTCTTCCTTTCCCTAACTTAATGTGTCATCGCGTACACAACGATATTGATTCCCATCGGGTACGCTTTTTTGGCTGAAATTTCAGTAAAATACGCTTCGTTCTCGCCCTCGCGCTCCCACCCATCGCCGATATCGGTGTTATGGCAAATCACCATCATCAGACGCCCCTTCTTATCGAATATCCCACGATAATGTACCTCCTTAGAATCGTGTCGCTCACTGGTTTGCCCCCCCGAACGCATCCAAAACCAAGCCGTAGGTACCTGCGGTTTCTCTTCAAGTTTAAACACTATATTAAAAATGGGATGACTCAACGGGATATCCACAATTGGATACTCCTCCGGAGGAAAAACACGCGAGATTTCCATTTCCCAATTCGCCCACTCCTCTTCGCCCCAAAAATCATCCACCATCATGAATCCTCCCCGCAATAAATAATTACGCAAAGGTTCAATTTCGTCATCCTGAAACACCAACTCACCAGGTTCTATCAAATACACAAAAGGATAATTAAACAATTCTTTATCCGTAAGACTCACCACCACATGCTCAAAATGTCCATCTTTTCGTTTCGGAATTTCCAATGTGGTCAATTCAGCCAAGCGCATAGAGAAATGCGCATCCGATTCAGGATAATCCGTTGCCCAACGACCTATATTGTGACGTGAATTCGGTTCACTAAACGATGTATACCGTACACGACAAAACGTAAAGCGATTGTCAGGAAAAGGGATCTGTTTTGCATATTCCAAAGCTTCAAAAGCATGCTGATCCCAATTACGCTGTGCCTCTACTGAACGCATACCACTCACCCAGGCCATCGCTATCACTAAGCCAACAATGCTTAATCCAATAATAATTTTGTGCATATTCACCATCACAAACCATTCAATTCAAGTAGCAAC
>CALLLL010000119.1 GCA_938082445.1 uncultured bacterium | reverse complement strand
TTCGCTTCCTTCGTTGGATTGTGCACTGTTATCCTTATGCTCTGGACACTGTTCACGGACAACCGTGGTTGGGTCAAATTTTTATCTGTGGCCGCTTTTGTCGCTGTGGTTGTACAAGGCATCCTCGGTGGAATGACAGTCTTACTTCATTTACCTGCGTGGACTTCAATATCACACGGTGTTTTGGCGCAAACCTTTTTCCTCTTAACTATTTTACTCGCCTATACATTTTCCGAAGAATGGCGCAAACGATGCAGCGACAATAAACAGGTACAGGGCAACCCCGTTTTAAAATCCGCAATCATGCTCACCGTAGTTGTTTACATTCAGCTCATCTTGGGTGCACTCTTGCGTCACACTGAATCCGGGCTGGCTTTACCGGACTTTCCGACAATGGCGGGGCAGTGGTTACCTATCTTCACTCAAGAATCCGTGACATGGGTAAACAATCAACTAAATGAAATCTCCCTTGAAGCAGGGTACCTTCAAGTCTACGAAGTCACCCTTTCACAAATCTACATCCACTTTTTCCATCGCCTAGGTGCACTTTTTGTCATAGCAGCACTCTTTGTTGTCTGTCGCCGTGCCAAGCAAGCCCGCGATCAGTACCCACAATTATGGAGCACCACCGTTTGGTTGATGGGTTTAATTACGTTGCAAGTTATCCTTGGCATTTCCACGGTGCTGACTGCGCGCACTCCGCTCATTACCAGCATGCACGTAGTCGTAGGTGCCGCAATATTAGGATTCACTTGGTTCTTAACATTACGCGCCACCTCGCTGGCTGTATTTCAGGAATCTACTGTAAAAGAAGACGCTTCGCCCAGTGAACTCAGCGACGCAACCGAAGCATAACATCTACCGCGCCTCTTAGCGCGTGCAGTTATAGAAGGAAAAACATACCGTGTCATCTACTCAAGGCCCTTGCTTGATGAATAACAAAGAAAAATGTGTGCCGCTTTCAGCCTACATCGAACTCACCAAACCCCGCATCGCGTTGATGGTCATCGTCACCGCAGCCATCGGATATTTTCTCGGGTTGGTCCATAGCGATGCCATCGGCAACGCCCAACAATTTTTGCTAGCGATGCTCGGTATTGCACTAGCAGGCGGCGGCGCATCCGTTCTCAACCAATACCTCGAACATGACGCCGATGCCAAAATGGACCGTACCAAAAACCGCCCGATTCCTTCTGGCCTTATCGATGCTTCCATCGCTCTCTACATGGGTGTCATCATGGTTATCGCTGGGTGCATTATTTTATTCATGTATGTGAATTTATTTACGGCCTTCCTTACACTCATGAGTGCCTTTCTTTATGTACTCGTATACACTCCTATGAAACGTCTTACCTGGTGGAACACCTCCGTAGGCGCCATCCCCGGCGCAATGCCTCCCCTCATGGGCTGGGCCGCTGCTGCGAACAGTCTTGATACCGGTGCTTGGATTCTTTTTGCCGTGCTCTACATATGGCAGCACCCACACTTTTGGGCCATCGCCTGGATGTACCGCGAAGACTATGCCCGCGGTGGCATGAAAATGCTCCCGGTCGTTGACCCCGACGGCCCCAACATGTCCCGCCAAACCATCGGCTTCTCTCTTCTGTTGATTCCCGTTTCTTTAATCCCCACCATTATTAACATGTCTGGCTGGATCTACTTTATCGGCGCGCTGGTTTTAGGCCTGCTCTTCCTCATGTACGGCATCGCCTTTGTACGCAACAAGACCCAAGACACAGCCCGCACCCTGATGCGCTACTCGCTGATCTATTTACCTTTATTGCTTATCATTATCGCACTGGACTCGGTTATCTAGGATACTTAAACCACCATGACTACACGCACCTACAAATACATCATGTCCACACTCTCGGTGATTGGACTCGTTGCAATGATTGTCGCAATGACCGCCGTGAGTAAAGAACGTCAACGCCTCATGCAAGAAGCCGAAGCCTCCGGACATGAAGTTATGCTTGTTCCCATCGCCGAAGACACGACCCTTACCGATGAACCCCTCGGGCATATCACCGACTTTAGCCTTACGAACCAATTCGGGAAAGAAACCAAGCTTAGCGATCTCAAGGGGTCCATCTGGGTCGCCGACTTTATCTTCACTTCCTGTGAAAGTATCTGCCCTGATATGACCACCAATATGGCCAACGTGCAAAGGGCTTTCCCCGACACCCCAAACGTGCGTTTCGTATCGATCAGCGTGGACCCAGAAAGAGATACTCCTGAAGTCCTCGCCGCTTTTGGCGAAAGATTCGGTGCCGACCCTCAACGCTGGGATTTCCTTACCGGCGACAAAGAGTACATCAAAGAAATCTCCTACCAAGGCTTCCTCATCGGCTCCGGCGATGTGATGACCAACCATAGCAATAAATTTATCCTCGTGGATCGTGAAGGCGATATTCGTGGATTCTATACCGGTACCGACGAAACCGATGTCGCTCGACTCACTATCGACATCCGCACCCTGCTCGACGACCCCACTGTCTAAATCTTCACCTTTACCACATCGTCCCAACGTGTCGTGTAGCACGGGGACAGCCGCTGTTGATTCATCCGATATGCTCGGCGGATACCCACTGCTGCAGGCGACACTGCATTACGCCCAAACCGTCGATTCAATCCGTCCATGGCCTTCATCGCACGTTCGTGCTTTGAACGGTGTGCATCGCTATGAAATAAATCCTGCTGAACATGTTTTTTCGGACAAATATCCAGCAACATGACCCCCGCTCGTTTATACCAATACCCTTCCCTAAAGACGTCTTCAAAACACGCCAACGCCGCGCGTACAATCGACGGAGTATAATTCGTGGCTATCCCCAATCGCCCCGTCGCCCCACTCGCATACTGCTCTAAATCTTTGCGATGCCCATTGGTTTCTATCAATACATGCACAATACCCGCTACCGACTCATCATCGCGCAACTTCTCCGCTGCCCGTGACGCAAACGTTGCCACAGCCTCACGCAAGTCCTCACGACTTGACAACATCTTCCCGAAAGAACGTGTACAACAAATTTCTTTTTTTTGTGGGCGCACAGTTTCGAGTTCCAAACACGACGTTCCGCGCAACTCCAACACCATACGTTGGCCGCATACCGTCATCAATGCGCGGATGCTTTCATCTTCCGCCTGCTGTAAATCATACGCCGTATAAATGCCCTGCTTAATCAGCTTTTCCGTACTCCGCGATCCCACCCCCCACAGCGATGCCACCGGCAAGGACGAAAGCGTCGAGCGATCTTCCGGCACCAAATAGAACACACCATCGTTCTTCTTCGCCAACCTATTCGCTGCCTTCGCCAGCGTCTTCGTCGCACCAAAACCAATCGACACCGGTAGCCCCGTCCACTGAAACACCGTATCCCGAATACGGCGCCCATAGCCCATGAGTGCACGTGGCGTGTGCCGCCAGTGCAAGAAAGACTCGTCGATCGAATACACCTCACAATCCGTCGCGAACATACGCAGCACTTCCATCACTCGACGCGACATGTCTCCGTACAAAGGATAATTAGACGAACATACGACCACGCCGTCGCGCTTGGCCAAAGAGTCATACTGAAAGATCGCGCCCCCCATAGGAAAACCCAAAGCCTTGGCCTCATCCGAACGCGAAATAATGCAGCCATCATTGTTCGATAAAATCACCACCGGCTTCGATCGCAACGCCGGCGCAAAAACCCGCTCGCACGAGGCATAAAAATTATTGCAGTCCACCAATGCGTACATCCTCAGACCTCATGGATGGCGTAACGCACAACCCCCCATACCGAACACTCCATTTCTTCGGTCACCTCAATGGGTTGATACTCCCCATTGGCCGGGATTAAATAAATTCGCCCCTGTGACTTGCGCAGGCGCTTCACGGTGAACTCGCCATCCAAAACAGCTACCACAATATGGTTGTCTTCCGCCTTCACCGCCCGATCCACGATCAGCATATCCCCGTGTAGAATCCCCGCATCCTGCATCGAATCCCCATCTACCTTCAGAAAGAATGTAGCTACAGGGTGAGTAATTAAGGCCTCATCTAAACTCAAGCGCGTTTCAATGAAATCATCGGCTGGGGAAGGAAATCCTGCTTTAACCTGAGAAACATACAGCGGGCAACGCAGCAAATTTCGACGGGCTTTATGTCGTGACAGTAGTTGAACCATGACGACAGTATACTAAATTTATTTTCAGTTGTCAATAGCCTAGCCAGATACCTTAAATGGCCTCATCATCCACAATGCCAGTCACTGGATCGTAACGCAGTCTTCGTCCCGGGACCGGATGCTTTGGCCCCTCCTCATCAAAATTAGGCCAAAAGGCTTCAAAGCTCTCTGGATTACGGCCATGCTCTTTCCGATATACATGAACCCTTCTCCCCAACTCTACCAAAATATAATCCAGAATTGGCTGAGCCAATACCGTATTCACCACCTTACGGTTCGCATCAAGCACATACTCACCGCCATCGGGATCATTCGGAATCGCATTAATCAACCCAGCGGTCACCAGCTCCTCTAACGAAACAATCTCTCTACCCACTTTCTGCTCATACCCCGCGATTGCTTTGTTTAACACCAGCACATTTTTTTCCAGCAACGCAAGATGCAGTTGCGCTTCTGCCTGTGCACGGACCAAAGGGTCATCCGCTGTTTTAACTGCACGCGTAAAAAATTCGACCGCTTCATCCACCATATTTTCTTTCAACAACAAATTACGGGACAAATCGAAATACGCTTGCTTCATTTCTCCATCGATGCGTTCCGCAATCATGTATGCATAATGGCTTGCAATTTTTTGCGCACCCGGCTCATGCCGCCTATTCATTAAGTATAAAGAGTGTAACTCATAAGGCAATTCCCAAGAATTTGGCTGGTGCCGCAAACCGGTTTGCAAAATCTCCTCCGCCACTTCATCATCCCCGATGCCCGCTAAAAATATTCCGCCATAGCGATACGGGTCCACATAATAAGGGTCCAATCGATTCGTAGCACGTATCATTTGTTCCAGCCAAGAAAAACGAGCATCCTCACTGTTAAATTCTTTCGCGGTATACTGCACAGTCTGATACCACATCAAATCCGCCAGTATATTACTCAGTCCTCCAGTAAAATACTTAAGCAGTTTATCGTTAGGAAGATACAATACGCCGTTGACAGTATTCTTTTCATGCAAGCCATCAACATGACGCTGCACCGATCCCGTCACAAAAATCCCCGCCACCAGAATAATCATCGGCACCAAGATTTTTCCAAGCAGCATACGCCCATTCGATATAGAAGACCGCTCCGCCATCGTCAGACGTCCTTATTCTCGAACACCAAGGTGGCCAGATACAACAACAAAGCCGTGTACAAAGCGCCATAGACCATATTCCACACAACATAGGTATGTGAAATTTCAATACCATTGGCATACTCTTTCCAAATATCAAAGTTCGATAAATTCGGAAGCACAAAATAAATAGCGGCCAATAGAGACTCCATATACGTACCCTGCATATCCACAGGAATATCGATTAGAATTCCTGTACCATGCCCAAAGACATATGCACTTAAAACGATAATGGCACCCAATACAGGCGAAGTTAATGACGACAACAAGACAGAAAAAGCCGTTACTAACAATAGTTTCCAATAAATCAACAAAACCGCCTCGAAGTAAATCACCCCGAGACTACCGCCCATCATAACGATATACAATGCAGAGATAATGCCCATAACCAAGGTCGTCACCGCCAACAAAGTAATCAGTCCCAAATATTTCCCCAAGATGAACTCATACCGATCAATAGGTCGACTTATAATCGTGTAAATCGTACGTTTATCAATTTCTTTATACACCAAGTTCGTCCCAACAAAAACCGCGATTAGTGCGCCAAAAATTGAAATCGATGCTAAAGAAATATCCGCAATAATTTTAAGCTCATCACCAATACTCATATACCCCAATATGCGTGATGAAACAATAGAAATTATCCCGAATATCAACAGTAAATATAGAACCTTATCCCGAATCGCTTCACGATACGTATTGGCTGCGATCGCCCGGATCCTCATGACGCACCCTCCCCATCTTCTTGCTGACGCACGAAATAATCTTCCAAGGTTTCCGCTATAGGAGTAAGACTCACCACTCGTCCAGAACCTGCATATATTTTTCGTGCTGCCGCATCAGCGTCATCGTGAGATGAAAACGAAAGGCACACACCCTCATCAGCATCATACACCCGCTGTGCCGAGGTCGATAATTCCGCTATTGTATCCTCAGGTACATCACGCGTCACAACATCCACTCGCAAGGTTTCCCGAGTCAGCAGATCCTGTAGTGCACCTTCCCGGTGCAGTTTCCCATTCACCAACATTCCTACGCGATCGCAAACCTGTTCAACATCGCCTAGAATATGCGAGGAAAAAAATACCGTCTTCTTTTCTTCACGCAATCGCAACATCAAGTCACGGACCATATGACGTCCCATCGGATCCAGCCCAGACATCGGCTCATCCAATATAAGCAACCGCGGATCGCCCGCCATCGCCACTGCGAAGCCTAAGCGCTGCCGCATGCCTTTTGAAAATCCACGTACACGTTGATTGGCAATGTCGCTTAAATCCAATAACTCCGAGAGATAATCCCAACGCTTATTCCGCGCAGCAACCGTGTCCCCATTAAGCTTCCCATAGAAGTCTAAGGTTTCACGCGGGGTCAGATACTCATAAAAATAGGGATTCTCAGGCAAATACCCCACCAAAGAGCGTGCACGCTTATCTCGGTTGGAATACCCAAAAATTGACGCCTCACCCTGGTTTTGCCACACCAATCCACATAAAATCTTAATCGTGGTGGTTTTTCCGGCCCCATTTTTACCTAAAAAGCCGAATACTTCATGTTCATGTACACGTAATGACAGCCCATCCAATGTCGGAGGCAAGCCCATTCCCAAATGAGAACGGTAACGTTTACACAGTGATTTTGTTTCAATCGCAATTTCGGACATGTTCCCCCTACCTTATCCATTGTTCTTGACGTACATAAATTCTATCACAATCCCAAACCAACATCCACAGCTCCCTGCATCCCCATCCACAGGATTATACACTTAGTTTTCAGACATTATGAACAAAAACTTGACTGAGAGGGTCCCAGAACAATACCCTATTAGAGTGAGAACTGAGTAAAAAAATTAGGGGCTTTCCATGAATGCATTTGGGAAGGAAATTCCAAAAGAAGCAGTATGTATTTTCAACGGTGAGCTATCCAAGCACGAAGCACTTGACTGTATTATCGACTCCATCTGTTCATTAGGAGTTGTTCAAGATACAGAAGTCTTCCGCAAAGCCTTGTACGCACGCGAAGCTATTCGCAGTACAGGATTTAAAGGGGTAGCCATTCCGCATGTACGTATAGACGAAATTTCAGAACCTACCGTAGGCGTTGGTGTAAGTAAAGCTGGGATCCATTTCGACTCGCTCGACAATGACCCCGTTAATATTATCGTCATGTTTGCCATGCCTTCCGGCTCGGACAAAGAATACTTAAGCTATTTAGCTCAAGTCATGATGGCCCTGCGCTCTGGCGGATTCTGTGAAAAGTTGCTCGACTGTGAAACACCTGAAGAGGTCGTCACAGTGCTGTCTGAACACCAATAATACTATCGGCCTGAATACCGCCTACACGATGCATGGTCAGAATTGCATCATAACCGGGAGTCAACATGTCCGAAAAACGTATTGTATCGCTCAGTCCACATGCCACTGAAATCGTTTGTGCATTAGGCCAGCAACATCAACTGGTCGGAGTGTCGCACGATTGTGACTTTCCGGCATCGGTTGCGCATATACCAAGTTGCACAGAAGCCAAAGTAACGGTTGAAAAACTAAACGCTTCTGACACTCATTTTTCCGACACCTTAATTCGCGACTCCTTGTCTATGTACCGGGTGCTTCCAGGACAGCTCGACGCCTTGGAACCCGACATTGTCATCACCCAAGTTCCCGACGAAGCCAGTACCATTCCTGCAGAAAAACTCGAAGCGGCTTTGCAAGAGTGTTGCACATCCAAACCCACATTGATTTCATTGGCCCCTCAACGGCTCAGCGATGTTGCCGAAGATTTCGAGCGGATTGCCAACTTGCTTAATCAAACCGAGCTTGCTGAAGAAAAACTCGGGCGTATTCGTCGCCGAATGGGTGCCATCGCCCGCGATGCCTCGGCCATGGTAGACAAACCCACAGTTGCTTGTGTGGAATGGCTCAACCCCTTAATGACAGCGAGCAAGTGGATGCCCGAACTCATCACCATGGCAGGTGGCCTCAATATTTTTGGTGAGCCTGGCCGTCATTCAGCATGGATGAGCTGGGAAGATTTGATTAATGAAGACCCTGACGTAATCATTGTGTGCCCAATTGGTAACGACATAGATGCCACCCGCAGTGAAATGGAAATTCAGATTAACCAAGGGGACTGGCGCGATCTCGATGCTATCAAAGAAAAGAAAACCTACATTATCGATGGAAAACAATTTTGCCATCGCCCCGGCCCGCGCCTCATTGAGTCCCTCGAAATTTTTGCTGAAATCCTTCAACCCGAGACTTTCTACTTTGGCCACCAAAATCGAGCTTGGGAAATTTTCTAGGATCTTACAGTCTTGCATTACAGGTTGATCTGAATCCCAAAGAGAAATATACTGGATTCTTCGACTTAGACCGAATACAGGACTGCATTCATGAAAACTGCCTTTGCTATAGCCGCACATCCCGACGACATTGAACTGATGATGGCGGGCACTCTCCTCCTTCTTGGCAAAGCCGGTTATGAGTTGCACATCATGAATGTTGCAAACGGTTCCTGCGGCTCCCTCACCGAAGATGTTGAGACCATCAAAGCCCGCCGATGGGAAGAGTCACAAGAGGCTGCTCGGGCATTAGGCGCCATTATACATCCTCCCATCGCCAACGACATTGAAGTGTTTTATCAAGACGATCAAATTCGACAAATCGCAGCAGTCATGCGCGCTGTAGCACCCGACATCGTACTCGCCCAATCCCCCGAAGATTATATGGAAGACCACATGAACGCCTGTCGCCTTGCCGTCACGGGTGCTTTCGTACGAGGTATGCCGAATTACATCACCTCCCCCCCAGTTGAAGCCATCGAGAAAGACGTCACCGTATATCATGCGCTTCCTTGGGGATTGCAAGGCCCCTTAGGTGAGCCCATTCGCGCCAAGCAATACATTAACATAGCCTCAACACTTGAACAAAAACGCACGGCCCTTGCCTGCCACAAAAGCCAAAAAGAATGGCTCGACGAAACGCAGGGACTGGATAGTTATCTAGACACCATGGAAGACATGTCACGCCAAGTAGGTGCGGCATCGGGACATTTTGAAATTGCCGAAGGCTGGCGAAAGCATTTACATTTGGGCTTCTGCGCTCCTACTGCCGACCCTCTAGCTGAGGCATTAAGCGACTTTATATACAACGAAACAGAATAAGGAAATTACTCATGGCCATTAACTTAATGA
>CALLLL010000118.1 GCA_938082445.1 uncultured bacterium | reverse complement strand
TGATGAGTCCCTGTTCCGTTTTTGGGGGAAATAATTCGTAGGACAGCACAAAGTTATTGTTTTTATATATTGTAGAGAGATGCATAAATACTTTCGGCTCGTTAACTAGAGGTGTAAAGGACTAGAGTACTGAATTTGGTGCATTTTTTGCAAGATTTGGGGGAGAGTTGAATAATGAATGCTCCTTAATGGTAGTATGGAAAACGAATTTGGGTGCGGGCAAATAGGGTGATTTTAATGGCTAAACAAGGCTATTCATTTAAACGCAAGCTATGCATATTTTTTCTCGGCTCTTTTTGTATAGCGGGCATCATCCTATGGTGGGCATGCGCAAAGGCCAATCGTGACTATAATGAAGCCATACAAGCATTGATCGATGATGGGCGAATTGTATCTGTCCCTGAGTTTGTAACCGAGTACCCCAAAGATATTGAATATTATGAAGGAGACTATGCACTAAGCACCATGGCATATTTGCATAGCGATGGGGTTCCTGTGTTGGATGCCCTCTATGATCGCCAATGGCCTTGGGAAATACAACTAGAGAATCAGCACGAACTGGTCTATACCGAACATATCGATTCTCTGGAGTCACAAGAAGAAATCATCCAAGTACTCAAAGATATACTGAACCAGCCCTTAACCCAACCTGAACTAATCTTCGAACATCTTGGAGTGAGTAATACACAACTTAGCCCATTATTTACATCGTATCACTCTTTTCGAGACTCTGGGAGATTGCTGAACTGGAACGCGTACTTCTCCACTGAAAAAGGGGATTATAATGAAGCCTTGGAAACTTACGGGAGTGTGTTTAAACTTGCCCAGCATATAAGTCAATTACCAACCATTACTAGTACCATGTTGGCAACAGGAACAATAAACAATTCACGTGTGCCTTTATCTGAGACGATAATAGATAGCCCTTATAGCGATGAGGCGCTTGAATCATTTAGATCAATTTTAGAACAGACATCTTTTGAGGAATACTTTAAAATTGGATGGCAGGTTGAGATGCTTTCGGCGATAGAACTTATGGAGCGAATGCGCAACAAAAATGATCCCGAAATTATTGAGTTTACCAATAGGATCCCGACCAGGGGTGTGTACGAATCCTTTATAGAGAAAATTATGCAAATAGGGGTTACTGATTTTATTTTTATTCACGATAGAGCCATCTTTATTCGAGGATATCACGAATTATTGCGAATGATGAATAACCCGTTGGTGGATATTAACAGTGTTCAGTTTATGAAATGGAAAGAAGATCACACCTCTTGGCGCACTGTTATGACCAAGGTGTCTTTGAATAGCCCCGCGAAAATGCAACTGAACATCTTATACTGCGAGTTGTACATCGAACAATTGAAAGTCGCAATCGCTGTGAATCGATACGTGCAAGCAAACAAACAATACCCAAAAACAATGGATGTGCTGATTCCAGCGTATATGGAAGTGGTTCCTACCAACCCGATGACACTTCAACCCATGAAAATCAGTTTTGAAGATATGCTCTTCTATCGTGAAACGCCTAAAGAAGATGCTTTTAAGTTTCCCTATCAATATTTCAACTTAGCAGCCGATGCTGAAGAACGCCGATTGTTGATTTATTAAGCGGCAACCGTGGATTATCCAAAGCCTCCCCAATTTCCTATATCTTGCATAAGAAAATTGGGGTAATTCATGTCGGGGCGACTTCCAGCAATGCTATTGGGGGCAAGGTTGTAAGTAACATTGAGCGGATAGCCTTCGTTTAAGCCCACAAATTCTACATGCCCATCCATAAACAATACATTGGATCCATCCGGGATGTGGTTAAATAATTTAGAGCTGTAAGCATTGGTAGCATCAATACCCTTATAGTCGGTTTGTCCATAGGCATAAGCATCCCACATCAACGCCACAGAGCTTTGTCCCATAGCCGAAGCCGCAGGATTATTTATGTCGGTAATCAAAAAGCGTTCAAGCCCTTCGGCAAGACGTTTATAGCCCGTATTGAGAAGTGTAGTTCCGTCATCATCCAACCCGTAGCCTAGATTAAACTGAAACGCTTCAGGAATATCATGCTGTCCAGGTTCAAATCCATCATGACTAATGATGGAGGCAAAAACGCCATTGTTTTGAGTGTTGCCCGTGCAGGAAGGGTCCACATCTGTAAGGCCATAATAGGCATTGTACGAATCGGTTAAGTCAGTCCGCGTACCCGTAATATTGTTCATGGCCCATGTCTGGCTATCATGAATATCGGCAAGCTGAGACATGCTTGTGGCCAAGTAGGGGGTGTAGCAATACGAAATGGGCGTTGAAAGTTTAGAATGAAGACAGTATTGATACTCTTGTTCAGTGCCTCCCAAACTAAGTTGAATGCGTTCAATCTGAGCACCAAAATCTTCCTCAATTCCATAGATTTCCCCATACACATCGCCACCAATATCAGAAGGGCAACGAGCCAATTCTGGATCTTGCCAATATTCTGGGTAGAGCTCTGCGGAATCAAAACCAAAAGAAGCCTGTCTTGGGTAAGGGGCATAAAGACGGCCTGGAGGGAACTTTTCACCTTTGGACTCATTTGAATACATCTTGAATATGATTCCAAATTGTTTAAGATTGTTTACACAACTTGCACGCCGGGATGCTTCTCGAGCTCTGGATAGCACAGGTAACAACATGAGGGACAAAATAGATATTTGCGCAATGACTACCATTATTTCGATTAAGGTCATGCCCCGTTTATTCTTCTTCATAAAGCCGACTCCCACCGGATTATTGATATTTATACGTAAAAACTTTCGACACGTGTATTATACCACGTATATGCATATTTGCAAGTATATATAGATATAAATTGTGCACAAATGCCTAGATAAGGTATGATATGCACCGTTTTTGTACATTCCTACCTTTAATTAAGGAAATCCCGTGAAGTTTTTAGATGCTTTAAAATCGCAAGTAATCGTGCTAGATGGCGCGATGGGCACGATGATCCAAAATTTGGACCTAACCGATCAAGACTTCGGGGGGGCGGATTATCGTATGTTGGGCGATTTATTGTCGTTTTCAAATCCGGACTCGATTGAGCAAATCCACTATACCTATTTTGAATCTGGTGCCAATGCCGTAGAAACCAATACATTTGGCGCTTGTCCTTTTCGTTTGTCGGAATATGATTTCACACAATTGGACCTTACAAAGTTCTCAAATTTGTCCAATGATTTGGATTTACACACGATTTCGTATGAAGACTTAGCCTATCAGCTCAGTAAAGTAGGCTCAGAGTTGGCGTTTAAGGCCCGTGATCGATATCGTGACTCCAGCAACTACGATGGGCGTCCACTGTATATCATCGGATCGATTGGACCATCCAACCGAGTATTGTCACGCACCAGTGCTGACCTGCGCTTGTCTACGTACGATGAAGTCATTGATAATTTTTATCATCAAGTATTAGGGCTGATTGATGGCGGAACAGATGTATTACTCTATGAAACCCAACAAGATATCCTTGAAGTAAAAGCTGCTGTGATGGGTGGACAGAAAGCCATGGCTGAACGCGGTGTGAAGATTCCCATCATGGTTCAAGTGACAGTAGATGAATTCTCAAAGATGCAGATTTTCAATACTGATATCCATGCTGCCTTGGTGACCTGCCAAGGTATCGGTATAGATACCTTTGGGATTAATTGTAGTATCGGGCCAGATCTAATGCGCAAAACAGTGGATACTCTGTCCCGTTATTCACCTATCCCCATTTCAATTATTCCCAATGCAGGATTGCCGGTTTCGGAAAATGGCCAAACGGTGTATAAATTTACCCCGGATATGCTCGCTGAGCATTTAGAGGAATTTGTAACTAAAAAGGGTGTGAGCATCGTGGGAGGTTGTTGCGGGACTGGACCCGAGCACATTAAAGCCGTCACCGATCGCGTAAAAGGCCTTCAGGCTTGTGAACGCGACATCGATACTACTCCACACTTATCCGGTCCTCAGGAAGCAGTACGCATTGACGGAACGGATGCGCTCATACGTGTTGGTGAACGTTTAAATGTGCGTGGATCGCTTAAGGTGCGCGAAGCTGTCGAGAACGGTGCCACTGAAATCAATCACGATGCACTCGAGGAAGTGGTGCAGGAACAAATTGATGATTTGGGTCTAACCGTTATCGATGTATGCATGGATTCAAACCTCGTGGACACTACCGAGGTGCTCAAGCAAGTCATCCATCACCAAACCAACGATTTTTCCGGTGCAATGTGTATTGACTCTTTCGGCGTAGATACGCTGGAGGAAGCCATAAAAATGTATCCCGGTCGCCCGCTGGTTAATTCAATGTCCTTGGAAGATGTCAGCGACGGTGTAAGCAAAATCGAGGCCGTTATTAAGGCGACTGGACAACATAACCCTATGTATGTGGCCTTGGCTGCCGACGGAGAAGGGCCTGCAGCGACGCGTGAAAAGAAACATGAGCTCGCACAGAAAATCGTGGATGAAGCCGGGAGTTATGGTGTCAAGCCGGGTGATATCTTTATTGATATGAATGTTTTCCCATTAGGTTCTGAGTCCATTGAAACCATGAACTTTGCATTGGAGTCTCTTGAAGCAATTCCGTTAATCAAATCCATTCACCCAGAGTTAAAGACCATCTGTGGGGTGGGTAACCTGACCAATGGCTTGGCGAAGAAGCC
>CALLLL010000117.1 GCA_938082445.1 uncultured bacterium | reverse complement strand
CGCTCGCCCTTTCGACGCCGCCTCGATCACCGCGTGCCTGTATAGAGGCCTTTCATCAATCTACCCCTCTATTACAACGAATAGCACGCTCAACTTTTCACATCCATTGGATGATGTAGATTAATTGTTGCCTGTTGATAGAGTGTGTTAAGGTGCATTCTGTCTTCTTTGGGTAAATTATTGATGGAGTTGATTTATGATTGGTCGAGGGATTTGGGTACTTAGTTGTCTGTTTGTGCTGAGTGTCAATTCAGAAGCTTCATTGCTCAACAATATGGCCTTAAAGGTCGACCCGACAGAGGCGGAAGCTCAGACAGCAGTCATCTCTCTTCCCATTCCCAAGGAAGAAGCGCAACATTTATATGAAAACGAATTGTCTACTTTTCAATTTAATGGCCAGGGGGTAAGTGCTAAACCTTTGGCGTGGTGGACGCGTCATGAACTACCTCGTCGAGCACTGCTCTATTATTCAGGGAATACATCGATTGATAATTCGGTAACGCTTAGTACCGCTTCCTATGAACCGATGCCGAAAGTGAATATGCCCTGGAAGCTTAGCCATCGTCCCTTCAAAACCAATCCATATACGGGGTACAAAGTCGTCCTGCGTGGTGGTACGAATAAAGAATCCATGTCCGAGTGGGACGATTTAGTGCTGGAATATAAAGGTGAGGAATATGTGCTGCGTATGGGAACCCGGCGTGATAAGTTTCACGAATCGGCGGCCTCTGCTGGCACTCATGATTGGTGGCAATGGTTGCGGGTCGAGTCGTTGTATGGATCCGCAGATGTGCAACTTTTTCGTATTGGTGGTTTGTTGTACAACGAAGATTCGTTTATGCAGGCAGATTTATATTTAGAACTCTTTGCCAATGGTGTTGGGCGAGCCTACGCGCATTTTGTGAATTCACGAGTCATAGGCGATGGGTGGGAGTATTTTGGTATCCCAGTCATTGGTTTGGGCTCATCGAAAGAAGCTACGCTTGAAAGTAGTCTTGATGGAACTAAGACTCGATTTGATTTGGGCGGTATGCTTTCGCTGGATATTCGTGATTCCGCGGATCTGATTAGCGAAAAATTCCCCGGTCGTTTGTATCCAGAAGATGGGTTGACCATATATCAGCCTTGGCAGGATCAGCGTGTGTCGGATAAACAAATGTCATATGGCAAACGGTATGTTACCGATATTGGTGATGCGACGATGTTGCGGGGATTGGCGCGTACAGTGCGCTTTACGTTTAGCGTAAGTGATGCTCCGCCGCGCGTAGCTCAGTTGGCTGCACCCTCTTGGTTGCATACCGAATCTAAGGAATTGTTCCCGGAAAAATATTTACCCACACGGTGGCGATTGGGCAATAGTCCAGAGCCTATTGCACAAAACATTGCAAAGCCGGATGCGAAATATCACGGTACTTTTGAAGGGGGGTATTCTGATACAGCTTCGGAGGGTAAAGGCGGATTGGTGATATTGTACGGTGCATATTATGCGGAAAACCCTGAGTTGATCAGGCGCAGTATTGCTTGGAGTTATAATTGGGCCGACATTGTCGTGGATCATATTGACTGGAGTATCCGGCAGTTATATACCGGTTACTATTGGAAGACATCTACGTACTCCAAGTTTTCAGATATCACGGCAGGCTGGTTAGAGACGGGTGATCCTTATCTATTGGAGACAGCGGAACACACCGCCGATGCATATTACGGCATAATTCGAAGTACTTGGCCAGCACGTAGCATGGGGCGGGGAATTTTACCGGTACAAGACATGATAATGCTGTATAAATACACACGTAACCCGGTGTATTTTGAGCGAGCCATGGAGATTATCGAAAAAAGTATTACGACGTATAGCGATCCCGATCAGTTTCCAGGACACAACATTGGGGTGGGACCCAACGGTATAGGTAACTGGGTGGACTACAAGGCTGTGGGCTTTGCGGAATTGTCTTTGGCTCGCACTGCCATTGACGCGGCCCAAACCGATACTGATTTAATAGACGATGCTGATCGTGAGCGGTTATTGGTGCATGCAGAACGGGTTGTACGCTATGTGATTGAAGCCTTGGATAAAAAAGGGAGTGACGATCCGGGCGGATGGCAACATTATGAAACGGGTATGCTTATAGTCACGGCCCTTCCCTTGGCAATTGAACGCGGGCAGTTGGACTTGGCTCAAGATTTAGAACAGCGAATCGAAGCCGATATAAAATACCAGTCCGGATCCAGTGCCGGCCGACCCTATCATGCAATGGTGGGACGCCCATTGTACGATGCTGCGACGGTCAATGCGCGCTGGGTAGATGGTCAAGTGCTTATTGATCCAATATGGCTACCAAAGTCCGCTGATGGAAAGATTGTCGAAATTGATACCCCCGTAGGCACTATTCAATTAACGATGAGCTATAAAGAGTCGGGCAGTATGTTTATGCCGGTGGGCGATTTGCCTGTAAGTGTGGCTATCCGAAAGGGAACAATCGATTCGCGCCCTGCAGCGATGCCTTATCAACCCAGTGAGCGGTTTATGAATATGCATAATACATTGATTGAGAAATAAGGAGCACTGCCTGATGGGATTTTACTCTAAACGTATTTTTCCGCGCGTATTGGATTTCGTGATGCGCGATCCTCAGATGAGTAAGGAGCGTCCGTTGGTGTTGGCGAATGCCGAAGGCGATATTTTTGAGATTGGTTTTGGCACGGGACTGAATTTGCGCCATTACCCGGAGTCTGTAAAAAAAATTACCACCGCTGATCCACATCCTACTATGGGGAAAATTGCTCAGCGTCGGGTAGATGCTTCACCGATAGATGTGGAACATCATGTGATCGGTGGCGAAAAATTGCCCTTTGAGGATGAGTCTTTTGATACATTGGTCTGCACATGGACCTTGTGCAGTATTCCAGATGTGGAAGCGGCGCTTAAGCAATTTCATCGGGTGCTGCGTAAAGACGGGAAGTTTTTGTTTATTGAGCATGGGCTTGCGCATGATCCTAAAGTGCAAAAATGGCAACATCGAGTAAATCCGCTTTGGAAAAAAATAGGCGATGGTTGCAATCTAAATCGCAACCACCGCGAACTTCTTCAGGACCATCATTTTGCTTTCGACGAACTTGATACCTTTAATTTCGAAAAAGGCATCAGTATTGCCACCTATATGTATAAAGGGATCGCACGAAAAGCTTAACTATTTCTGTTTAATTAAGGACGCATCGTATTCAGCTGGGGCTTCGTAGCCAAGCAAGGTGCAAACTGTGGACGCAACATTGCTAAGACCCGGTGTGTTCGTGGTGACATTGGTATCGAGTGTGAATTGAGCCGAGCCACTGTAGTCTTTGATGATGCAAGGTACTGGATTCAAAGTGTGCGCTACCATTGGTTCGCGAACACCGTTTTTCTCAGTGAACATCAGGTCCGCATTTCCGTGGTCGGCCAAGATGATAATGGCGCCTTGGGCCTTTTCTAATGCGGGGAGTATGCGGGCCAAGCCGTGGTCGACTGCTTCAACTGAAATGATGATGGAGAGCGGATCGCCGGTGTGGCCGACCATGTCGCCATTGGGGTAATTTAGGCGAATAAATTTAGCTTTGTCCGCTTCGATTTCTTCTATGATATGGTCGGTAATTTCAGCGGCCTTCATCCAGGGGCGTTGATCGAAAGGTACATTGTCCGAAGGAATTTCTACATATCTTTCCAAGGCTTCTTCAATGTATCCGGAACTGTTGCCGTTCCAGAAGTAGGTCACGTGCCCATATTTCTGGGTTTCGGAAATCGCGAAGGAGGATACCCCGGAATCGCAGAGGTATTCGCCCAATACGCCTTCCACAACAGGCGGGTCATTCAAGTAGTTGGCAGGCATGTTCATGTCGCCATCGTATTGCATCATGCCTGCAAAGAATACGTCAGGGCGTCGCACACGGTCGAAGTATTCCAACTCGTCCAACTCGAAAGCCATCGACATTTCTATCGCGCGGTCACCACGGAAGTTAAAAAAGATGACGGAATCGCCATCTTCGATGGTACCAACGGGTTTTCCATCTTCTGCAATCACAAAGCTATCTAAATATTGATCGGTTACATTGGGGTCAGCATCGTAGTAGCTTTGGATGGCTTCGGATGCGGAGGCGAATTGATTTCCTTCACCGAGTACGTGGGTTTTCCAGCCTTTTTCCACCATAGGCCAATCGGCATTGTAGCGATCCATGGTGACAACCATACGGCCACCGCCTGAAGCGACACGGTAATCTTTTCCGCTATCATTGATGGAGGACAAGAGCGTTTCAAGTGTTGCTAAGTATCCTAGAGCGGATCGTTCGCCTACATCGCGACCATCCGTGAGCAGGTGATAACGTACGCGTTCTACACCGGCATCAGCAGCTCTTTGGGTCATGGTTAGCAATTGGTCGATGTGTGCATGTACGTTACCGTCGGATAGCAGGCCCATGAAATGGACAGTGCCACCGCCCAGCCCTTTTTGCATTGCAGTGGTCCAGCCCTTACCTTCAAAGAGTTCGCCGGAGGCAATTGCTTCGTTTACACGCTTCGCCCCTTGGGGAAGAACACGGCCTGTACCCAGTGTGTTATGCCCAACTTCAGAATTTCCCATGTCATCATCGGTGGGCATTCCTACAGCGGTACCGTGGGCTTTAAGTTCACAGTAGAGTGGCTCAGTTGCCATTAACTCGTCTAAAACTGGGGTATGGGCCAAGTGTACGCCATCGGACTCGTCTTTATTGCCCAGGCCTACACCGTCCATGACAACGCATATGACAGGGCCGGGAATGGATTGATAGTTTTCGAGTGGATTTAGAGTGTATTTGTTGTCGGACATAGTTCTCTTATCTTTCATGTAGTTTTAGTGCCCTTACTATTCTTCTAGGAAAAAAAGAAAAGTAAGCAAAAGAAAAATCAACAGATACTTCGTATCTTCAGGTGAAGGCCTTAGTTTGCCTTATCTGTTTTCTTTGCTTCGAAGAGCAGTACGGTTGAGAGTTTTTGCGGCCATACAGCAGCATCAAATCGTGCGAGGTAAGTATAACAAAAATTGCCCCACTTGATGAAGGGGGCCATGATAGTCATAAAAGCCGATGATTTTTTAGGGTTTGAATCAGCCTCTTTACGCCCGAAAATAGCGGTGATTATAGAAAAACAGGTGACAATACTCCACATGGTCACTTTTTCTAATGGCCCCAATACTTTCTGGATGTGATAGAGATTTAATCCGCCACTGTTCATTTTGCTGCGCATATCTTCCACTTCATAACGACGGAAATGAGCTACAAATCGGTCGTCGGATGCGAAGTAAAACTGTCGGCAAGGAACGGTAACATAGGCTGTTCCATCATCGTTGAGCACCCGGCCAATCTCGGCTAAAGCTACATCGTCTTGTTCAACGTGTTCGAGTACTTCTGAGCACACAATGCGATCGACAGCGTTATCTTTGAAAGGTAGTTTTGTGCCGTCTGCAACGACATAATGTCCTTGGCCACTATTGAGGCGTTTCAATGTTTGTAAAGCGCGAAATGATAATTCGGAATACACGATTCTATCGCGACCGGTTACGATGGGGGATAAACCACTGCCGACTTCCAGAATCATATCTTCGGGGGCATCACCAATTCGTCCGTTGATGGCGCGTCGACGTAACTGATAATTGTAGAGATGATTTTTAATGGCGACATATTTGTCCTCCATAAAAAAGTCTTCAAAACGTTTTTCGTTCGGATGTTTTTCCTGAATATCGGTCATCTTAAGGCGATCCAATCACTGAGGTTAATCATTTCATTAAGGCGGGGAAACGTTTGAGGCTCATCATGCCCATTTTACACATTCGGTAACTTAGGGCTGTGCCCAAGCACCCGAATCCATATACAATGCTGCGTTGCAGATTGATGCTGGATGCTTCGGCGAAATATTTAGTCGGGCAAGAAACTTCGGCAATGACATAATCCCACCACAGAACTTGGGCGAGCATTTGATTGTCGAATACAAAGTCATCTGAATTGGCATCCAGCGGTAGGCGTTCCAATACTTCACGTGAGAAGGCGCGATAGCCTGAATGGTATTCGGAAAGTTTTGCACCGAAAAGAATATTTTCTGCCATGGTCAGACCACGGTTGGCGATATATTTCCACATGGGCATACCGCTGCGAACAGCGTGGCCACCGAGAATGCGTGAGCCGAGAATGCAATGGTATAGACCGTTTCCAATCATTGATGCCATCGCTGGAATTAACTGGGGCGTGTATTGGTAATCGGGATGCACCATGATGACGATGTCGCCATCCATTTCCAAAGCGAGACGGTAGCAGGACTTTTGATTGCCGCCATATCCTGTGTTGTTTTCATGACGATGTACAGTGGTGTCTGGCAAGGCTGAGGCGATGGCCGTTGTATTATCCGAACTGCAATCGTCTACCACTATCACATGATCAACAATGCCTTGATCCATGACTTCGGCATGGGTACGTTCGAGGGTCTCTGCTGCATTATAGGCAGGCATCACCACGATGACTTTTTTGTCCTGATACATTAAGGAAATACTCCTATTTCAATAAGTCGCCTACCTGTAACAAAGGCGGAGAAATCTCTTGTATGGCCCATTGTTGCTGGTCGTTTTGTTTAAAAGTAATGTTGAAAAGAGGGTTGTTGGCTTTGGGGAATGTAACGATTGGGTGCGGGACGAAGGCTTTATCATCTGTGGTCGCTAAAATGCGTAAGTATGCGGTCACGCGTATGGAAGCTCCGGAAGCCGCGATTGGGGTTAATACTGGGGTGGGTGCAGAATTGGATAAATCAAAAGACTCTACAGTGGTGGTAGAGTTTAAGGGGTCGTTTGGTGGGGTAATGCTGGTTGTTGGGACGCTCACTTCTGGAGCGGCTGTTTTTTCCCAGGATTGAATTTGGTGAGACAATGGGGCGACTTGATAGCGCATAAACAGTGCTTGAATTAAGGAACCCAGTAAGGCTTTGCTGGTGCCGGCTTCGTCTGTATAGTCATTATGAATGAAGGGCATCAATGCAGTCAGGTCTTCATCGGTAAAGGCTAAGCTGAATGCGTGTAGCGTACGTGCAACACCTTCGCTCGCAGCCAAGGCTTCGGCATTATCGGGAGTCGGTGCAATCCAAGTGGGCTGGGCTTCAGGGAGTCCTGTGCTCTGGCGGGGAATGCCGTTTACGGGTCGACTTCGCATCGTATACGGTTCTAGCATGGCGAAAGCATCGATGCGACTTTTAACTGCGCTGATGACTTGATAGTCTCCATAGTTGATGCTGCCTTCCCATTGACTGCGTTCATTGGTCAGTGCCGTCACAGAGTAGAGGACTGTTTCACCGGGGGAAACATTTTCGTCGGTATAGGAACGCGAGTCCAGGCCAGTGGCAATTTCAACAAAATCTTCAGCATGAATTGCGTTGAGGTTAGGTTTGTTTAGTCGGTAAATAGTGTACGACACATCGCCTTCGCGGAAAGGCCAGTTCAATGTGACTTTGCTGCCTTCGCGGGTGGCGTTAATGTCATGTAGTGGGGCGGGTAAACCACTGATTCGATAGGTTTGAGCAGCATAGGCATTTTCGCGGGTGTGCATTATGAAGTAAGCACGACCAACCTTTTGTATAA
This sequence comes from uncultured bacterium, assembly GCA_938082445.1. GTDB lineage: Bacteria > Hydrogenedentota > Hydrogenedentia > Hydrogenedentales > DTSJ01. The sequence goes on along the minus strand of CALLLL010000117.1, from coordinate 15,616 downwards.
ATGCGCTGCCTTGTCCATCCGGAGCGTAATGCGGCTTCAAACGTTCTTGCCATGCGGCTACGGTTGGTAATGAGCCTGGTAAAAAGACTTCCTTAAAAGCAAATAGTATATCGTCCACAGCATATGCGCTGAGGATGGGAATCCAGTAATGGGTACCTATGTTGGGAATCCATTCGGGGACTTGACCGGGCTGTTCCATGCCATAAGCGGCATGAATCATGCGCCCCTCATGAAAGACCCCATCGATATCATTTAGCGCTGGCGTGAACTCGGCCCAGGTGGTTGCAGGGTTGAGCCGATAGGCGACAAGTGCATTGCGTTGAACGAGATCTTTTCGAGCGATGTAGCCTTCACGGGTAATGTCGAGCAGGGTGGGGGCGATGGACTGCGCCCAATAGCGAGGCTGTGTACCTGCCCATAATTCATCAGGGTTATTGAACCAGTATGTTGTGGCTCCTGTCATAGCGCCGTTCAGAATCCATGCGCGGTACAGCGAAGGCGGTGTGGAAGGGGCACGACCTGTGGAGCCAAATAGTCCTGGTGAACGAAGTCCAGTTTCGGCGTAAGAGTCCGGTTGGATGCTCATGCCCCATTGGCTTATTGCACCTTCCAGCCAAAGGCCCATCAAAGCAGTATTTCCAGGTATAGTGTGTTGGCCGCCTTGCGTGTATAAAACAGTCACGAATTCTTGATGTTTCAAAATAGAATCATAGAGTGCTTTATATTGTGGATGGCTCATTAATATATGAGGATTTAATCCATCCAGCTCCAATATGAGTTTGCGTTGATGGCGCTTGGTTAATTGAATAGCACCAGTGAGCCAAGCGGATTGAGGGTCGTTGTTGGGTGATGTTAATTCGCCATGTGTAGTTGCTGTAGTAAACTGTGGTTGTTTTACATGCACGGCTTCTACATTGGGATACGCTTTGAGCCAACTTTCGATGAGCTCAATGGATTCGAAGCGCTGGGCAGGGCCATCACAAATCGTTGGTATGAGGGGAACTTTAGAGTCTTTGAGTTGTTCAAGAATGGCTGTAGTCCATGCTTGCCGGTCGGCCTGAGCTAAGGCTTGTTGAGGGAGGTTTATGGCTCCGTGAGCTTGGAAAAATTCGGATAACTCAAACCAAGCTCCTTGGATGGATTGTCCATGAGCAAGGGGGGTATTTACCGCTGGCGTAGGGGCTTGATACACAAAGAGTGGATGGTCTTGTGTATTTTCAACGGCTTGGGCAATTGGTGAAACGAGCACCAAAAGACTCAGGACAACGATTCGATGAATCCACATACGTGCACCTATTTTCATTTACTCAGTTTCCCCCTAGCACTAACTATACCATGTTATCCCGTGGTTCGCTCGGCTCCGGCGATGGCATTGATAGAAAGCAGTAATGTAGGCAATAAGCCTTCGCCTTCCTGTGCCTGTTCTTCGTCGCTCAGCCCCCGCCAACGCGTTAATAATTCAATTTGGCATGCATGTAATTTACGTAATCCAGCTGCACGCATATCCAATGTTTTACTCAATCGAGGGCGACGTTGCTCACGTTCGGCCCCAAAGAATCGGTCAATCATATACTTTGTCTTGTTAAACTCTTCCGCGATAATACCATATTGGGCTTCACGTACGGAGACATTATCGACCAATTGTGCATAATCTTTCATAATATCTAAATCAGCGGAAGCATGGCTGGTTTCTACATTGTATAAGACATAGCGGACAAATGGATGTTCATTGCTGTGCGCTTGTAAATAGTTGAAGCCTTCAGGGTTTTCACGTTCCATGCGTTCTAGGGCTGAACCCACGCCGTACCATCCAGGGAGGTAATACCGGGATTGTGCCCAGCCAAATACCCAAGGGATGGCCCGTAAGTCATCCAAGGTGCGTTTACCGGTGCGACGTGATGGCCGCGAACCGATGAAGCTCATTTCGAGAATGTCAATGGGCGTTGTGCTTGCCCAGAATTCCATAAAGCCATCACCCACCAACAAAGAGCGATAGGATTCACTACTGAATTGACTTAACTGCTCAGCCAATTCAAGGAATTTAGGATCGTCATGGGTGGTCGTGTCTTGAGTCAAGGTGGTGTGGGTTACTCCAGCCATGAGTAATTCTAGGTTATGAATCGCCGTGGGTAAATTGCCGAATTTTTGTGCAATCATCTCCCCTTGTTCGGTCAGGCGTATATTGCCGTGTAACGATTTATTGGGTAAGGCTTCTAAGAACCGGTGGGTTGGACCAGCACCACGACTAAATGTACCGCCACGGCCATGGAAGAAATTAATGCGTGCTCCATTGGCATGCCCTACTTCACTCAGCGCCTGCTGTGCTTTAAAAAGCCCCCAGTGACTGGAAAAGATTCCAGCGTCTTTATTGCTGTCGCTATAGCCCACCATAACTTGCTGAGTCTTGGGTTGGTTTTCGGGGAGAGCACCGGTGGCTTGCGTAATGGGGTGTTCGAGGAATTCTTGTAATATTTGTGCACCGCGATCGAGATCGTCCAGTGTTTCAAATAATGGTGCGATATGAATGGCGCAGGTGAGTTTACCGTCTCGTTGTTCCAATAGGCCTACTTCGCGTGCAAATACATACAAGACCAATAAGTCGGAAACATCTCGGGTCATACTGACAATAAAGCTACCTATGCCTTCATGGCCGAAACGACTTATATGGCTAGCGACCACTTGATAACATTCTAGAACGGCGGTAGATTCTGCCCCATGGTCACCGGAACGTGGGCATAATGGACGCAAACTAATTAATTCATGCTCTAAGAAAGCACGACGTGTGGCGAAATCCCAGGATTCATAATCCCAATTGGATACGCCTGCGGCTTTCAACAACTGTGTCATGGCTTTGGCATGGAATTCACTATTTTGACGGATATCAAGGGCGGCAGTATGAAATCCAAAGCATTGTATATGGTCAATGAGGGGATCGATGTCTGATTCAGCTAAGCGATTGGCGCCCACTGCTACCAAAGATTCGCGCAATACGGTCAAGTCGTCGAGTAACTCTTGAGGAATATGGTAGGCACCTTCAGCCCCTGCTAAAGCCCCATGCAGCTTGTGGCGTATGATAGAAACAAAACGTTGCCAAGGCTGGTGGGAATCGGCCGGGTCGACTTCGAGTTCTTTTTCGGCATAGGCTTCTACTGCAGCGATTAAGGCATCTGATGGTTGTTGGAACATTTCAGATAGCGTCAGTTTTTGAATCAAGTCGTCGACTCGGTTCTCCAACACTTCCAGAGCACATGCGCGCAATTTGGTCAGGGATTCCTGCGTGACTTGAGCCGAAACCAATGGGTGGCCGTCTCGGTCACCGCCAGCCCAGTTACCAAAAGTTAAGTGAGGTCCGCTTTTGGGAAATTGATCTTCGGGCAACCCTGCTTCAATCCAAGCCGATCTAAAGCGTGGCTTTAGCGCAGATACGGCTGCAGGGAAAGTATCGTGGAAATATTCGATAAAGTGATCCAGCTCACTGAGTACGTTGGGTTTTTTAAGGTAGATTTCACCTGTGCGCCATAAACGCTCCAACACGTTTTTAATTTTGTCTTTAAATTCTTTTCGTCCTTGCGTGGACCATGCACAGGTGCCGAGTTGAGAGTAGGTGTCGTAAAGAGCACGGTGGTGACGCAGTACGGAAGGGCGTTTGGCTTCGGTGGGGTGAGCGGTTAATACGACTTCGACATTGATGTTTTCCATTCGCTCAACAATTTGTTCAACGCTTAAGCCTTTTTCAACGAGATCTTTTAATGAACTGCCCCAAAGACCGGGCTCATGCAGGATTCCGTCCATTTGTTCGCGGGAATGCCGTGCCAAGATAACCGCATCTTCTTCTACAAGATTGAGGAGGTGGTACGCAATAGCCATGACCTGGAGTTCGCGGTCGGTGTCATCGGAGGTGGATAAGGGACGCTCATCTTCGTTTTCAGCAGCTTCACCCCACGGGAGCACTTTAGCGGCTGATCCTTCGCCTAATTCATCCAATAATTCGGCAAAACAGGTGCAAATATATAGCACCCCACGGTCAATTTCGTCAAACCACTCTGTCAGATTTTTTTGCTTTGCCATATAAATGTAGAATTCCAGTTGCCTTGGTCGGTATTCATGTAATGAATATAGGTGGATTACAGTACGATTTCTACAGATTATACTGGATTTAGGGGGGCTCTGTCCTCTTTTTCCGGGACATATTCAATTACATTCGGTAAATCGGGTGAATCAAAATGTTTTTGGTGGTAAACCAAGTAAATTTAATTTCGTTTAAGGCCAATTGCCTATCACAGCACAGCGAAATATATGGGCATATTGGTCGGCTGTGAATTGAATAGGATTGCCACCTGCGGAAGGATCGTCAACGGCCATTGCGCCAATGCGATCGGCTTCGGAGTCGTTTAGATCCATACCGGCGAGGGTGTGGGGGATACCAACTTCTTTACGTAGTTCAAGTATCCAGTGAATCAGATCATCAAGGCTATTGCCAAGCCCCAATGCATTCGCCATGTAGGCCGCGTCTTCGGCGATGGCTGATGTGTTGGCCTTGAGTACATACGGCATCAGTACTGCATTGAGTAATCCGTGATGGGCGTTGTATACGGCGCCAAGTGAATGAGCCAAAGCATGCATACCGCCAAGCCCGCGTTGGAAGGCCGTGGCTCCGGCTTGCGAGGCGGCCATCATGTGCGCTCGGGCTTCGATGTTGCTGCCGTCTTCCACGGCGGCGGGCAACCATTCTAAGACCAAGCGTGAGCCCTCTACAGCGATGCCACGGGCCATTGGGTGATAGAAAGGTGCGAAAAAAGCTTCTAAACAGTGGGATAATGCATCCATACCGACGGCGGCTGTAATGGTTGCAGGTAAGCCAATAGTGAGTGCGGGGTCGGAGAGGGCAATTTCAGGGAGCATGCGAGGGTGAAAGATAATTTTTTTCACGTGAGTGTCAGTATCGGTGATTACGCTGGCACGTCCGACTTCGGATCCGGTGCCGGAGGTTGTAGGCACAGCAATGACAGGGCAAAGACCATCGAGATTGGCTCGGAGGCAATTGTCGCCCACATCTTCAAAGTCCCATAGAGGACGTGATTGATTGGCCATGAAGGCAATCGCTTTCCCGGCGTCCAGTGCGCTACCGCCACCAAAGGCGATGAGACCATCATGATTCCCCTCTTTAAATACTGCAACCCCGCCATCCACATTTTCACCAGTGGGATTGCCGTCTACATCACTATAAACGGTACAGGATAGTCCGGCAGCCTCGCAGGAAGCCACTGCATCGGTTACGATGTCCAAGGGTGCTAAGCCTCGGTCAGTGACGAGAAGAGGGCGCGTGATGCCCAATTCTTTACAGGTGTCTGCAAGTTCTACGATACGCCCAGCCCCAAAACGGATATTTGTAGGGTAGTTCCAATTGCCGGATAAATTGCTCATGTATAGGTCTCATGTCGGTTGTAGTAAAAGTAAATCTCGAAAAGTTTAGCATAATTATAAAGGGTGTGAAAACATCATTTTTTAATCGGGGAACTTCATCTTGGTATTTGGTATTGATGAGGGTACAGGGTACATAATCGGGAGAATTGTATGAAGGTATATACAGGGTTGGTGGCAGTGTTATTCTGCGCCATTGCGTCGTCCGGGTGGGCAGAGAATGGCATGAGTCCAGAAGCCATGGATAAACTTCGGAGCGATGCTTTTGAGTTGTATTCAAGTGGCGATGAATATGCCGATCAAGATCGCGCACTCGCGATAATGAATACGTTGGCTGAACATGGGGACCCCTTAGCAAAGCTATGGGTCGATCCGACATGGCACCCGCCAAGGTCTAGTGAAGTTCAGAGGACGATGAGAACACGACCTTATTCTCCATTGCGCGATGAGCAAATTGCGAAAATGAATGCAATGTCCGAGGCAGGAAATGCGCAAGCCCAGTACATGATGGCCTTGGCTTATTCGACGCTACGGGCAGAGCCCCCGAATAAGAGCGAAATTATTCGCTTATTGGAATTGTCTGCTGAACAGGGGTTTCCTTTGGCTATGCAGTTGTTGGGGCAAACACATTATCAGAATATTAAAAGCAGAGAGGAGAAGATTTCACATTGCCATTGAAATGGTATACAAAAGCAGCAGAGTCGGGAAATTCTCGTGCCATGTATAGACTGGGGATTATGTATTACAGTGGTGTAGGCGTTCAGCGGGACTATAATAAGGCGGCCGAGTGGTTGACGAAAGGTGCAAATTCTGGATACACCCTTTCAATGAATCGACTGGGGTATATGCATCTTAAAGGAAAAGGAATCCCTGTGGATTATGGGGTTGCTTTAAAGTGGTTTTAAGAAGGACAACGAAGGGGAAGCACCACTTCGTTTTCTTATATAGGGATTATGTATGCGAATGGTTTTGGCGTTGAGCAAGATACCGAGCAGGCAATTGAATGGTATACCCTTTCTGCGGACGCTGGAAATGTCTTCGGTATAATAAAGTTGGCAGAATTGTATGAGGAAGGTGAGATCGTTGAGCAGGATGATTTAAAAGCATTGAAATGGTATCGAAGAGCTAGCAATGCCGATTATAGAATTGATTTTAAGAAAAGAGAAATCATCTTAAACCGTGTCCGAAAAAAAGCGATTATGCTTTATCAGGGCGATGATGTCGAAAAAAACCATCCACGTGCCCGTGAATTATTTGAAGAGTCTGCACAATGGCATGCTAAAGGGCGCATGTGGTGCGCGTTATTCTATGCAACCGGTGAATGTGATTTTCCTAAGGATGAGGAAGAAGCCAAAAAAATGGCCATAGGCTCATTTGAAAGTATTAAAAAAGAAGCTGAAAGTAATGTGATAGAGTCTCAGTATCTATTGGGCATGGCGTATTACCATGGCCTAGGGGTGAATTATAGTTGGGATAAAGCCAAAGAATATTTTGAGCGTGCGGCAACAAATGACTATGCCTTAGCTCAACAGGCGCTTGATGATTTATATTAGTGTACAATTGAGTTTTTGAACCAAACCCATGATATCAAATTGATACGTCTAAGAATGCACTAAGAGCAAAGAGTTGTCTTAGTGAAATTTTGACTATTAATAATGGAGTGTGTTGGGTTATGCGAAAACGATTGCAAATCCTTCTGGTGCTTACAGTTATGCTGGCTGTACTTATTGGAAGTGGGGTGTTTATTAAACTTAGCCAGAGTTATCTCACGCGCCATATATCGGAGCAGATCATCGAGGATAATCGCACCATCGGCCTGAGTATTCTTGAGTATCTCAATCAATCTCATCTGAGAAATCAATCAGCCGATGTGCAACGTGCCCTGCTACAAGAAATGTGTGATCGTATAATACTTCCCAATGGGGGCTATGTATGTGCGGCGGATCGAGGGGGCAACCTTGTTGCATTTCCGGGGATTTTACCTGACGACCCTTACATGAACATTACCATGTCAAGTTTGACCAACTTTCAAGATTTGGTTATGAGTTTTTCTGAATTACCTGTTGATGATTTTTCTTCGGGCATTTATCAGAAGGGAGAGGAGCAATCCCTGACAGCAGTATTGCCCATTGATAATTCTGATTTACGTCTTTTTGTTCATCAGGATCTGCATGAGGTCAGTCGGAGTGTACAAGCAACGGTTGTTCCCTTATATGCTGTGGGCTTTTTGTTGACGTTGATCGTCGGCTTGTTTTCCTTACTCATATCGAACCGCTTGGTGCATCGTTATGAACATAAACTTGAATTAGTCAATGCAGAACTTGAGCACTCAAACAGCTCTTTATCAGAAGCATTGCGTGAACGGGAGTTATTTTATCAGGCCTTTCACCATGTGCAGCACAGTGTTGCCATAACGGATTCAATTGGTCAAGTGCTATATGTCAATCCTGCTTTTGAGGATATGTATGGATATACACATGCGGAAATGGAAAATGAATCGTTGACTAAATTGTTGCCGGGCAAAACACAGTGCCGCGATCTGGGTATTGGTGAAGATCAGTTATTGGATATGCACCATGCATTGGTTGGGGGTACTCATGATGTTCCCAAATCAATAGCTACTACTCCACATCGATGCTGCAATGACGAAATTATATGGGTCGATGCCTTTACGACATGTTTGAATGGATCCGATGGGCGTATAGCCAATCGCATTAATATTTCGATAGATGTGTCGGAGCGTCGTGCGGACGAGAATGAAGTGCGTTATGAAATTTACAAAGCGCTTGCGGAGTTGGCGGAAACGCGTGACAACGAAACAGGCGCGCATGTAATGCGAGTGAGTCGGTATTCGCGTTGGATTGCTGAAGAGTTGGGTATGCCCAAAAAATTTTGTGATGATATCGAAATGTTTACACCGCTTCATGATATTGGGAAGGTAGGGATTCCGGATGAAGTGTTGTTGGCTCCGCGTAAATTGAGCGACGATGAGTTTGCGATTATGCAAACCCATAGCGAATTGGGGTATAAAATTTTAGCAGGCCGTAAAACGCTTGAAATGGCGACTGATATTTGTCGATCTCATCATGAGAAATTTAATGGGGAGGGTTACCCGCAAGGGATAGCGGGTGAAGAAATCCCGTTGGCAGCACGAATAGTTGCTGTGGCAGATGTGTATGATGCGTTGCGGTCCAAGCGACATTATAAGGACGCTTGGTCCCATGAACGCGCAAAAGAAACCATTGCAGGGGATAGTCATACACACTTTGACCCTGCCGTCGTTCAAGCTTTCATTCAATTGCATGAACGTTTTAAATTATTTTCGGAGCAGCATGCGGATAAAGTTTTAGAAGATTCTTCAATACAACCTTAATGAAATGATACTGAATTAACGCGCGATCATTGAATAGATGTCTGCATCTTTCAGGGTGAATTGGATACGGATGGTTTTCCCTTTGAGGCTGGAGAGGTCAGTAGAATCGTTCCAAATAACTGCACGTTCAACGCGATCGCCCAGAATTTCTGCGCAATCTTTTTTGGTGAATCCTGGGATAGGCGTTCCGTCGGGTTCTTGCAACTCGACCCAGATACTGCCGGCCGCGGAAGTCGCGTAGTTTAAGATCAACTCTTTGCCATCTAAGGTCAGTGGTTTGGTGGTCATTGTGCCGCCGTCATAGGGTGCATGAATGGAAGCGAAGCCATCAAGGCGTAACTCCATACGTTGTAAGTGGTGGTCGCTTTGTCCATAATTGCGCTGAATGTAAAAGGACATGTTTTCATCCCCGCTGGGAATTACCCCGCGTGCTGGATAGTTGGTGCGGGAGCTCCAGTTGTTTAGCCCTAGGCCTGGGCGCACGAAAGCTTCCATAAAGGTACGTTTGTAATTGGTGCCGCCACGCGAAGTCAACAGCACAGTATCGGAGCAATCTTTGGAGTAGGTAGCGATTCCACCGAGATCCGCAAACTCTTTTTCGGAAATGACACGTCGGCCAGGCATGAATCGTGCCGCAATAGCGATGTATATGTTGGGGTTGCGGAAGTAGGCAAGGGTTTGGTTGGTATAAAGGTGTTCGCGCGCTGTGTCGCTGTAGGTCATCTCCACAGTAGGTGTCCAGTTAACAAAATCTTTGGATGTAGAGCGACCTATGGAGCGGTGCCCTTTAAATTGGCTGTGCGCGATTGATGATTCAGACCACACGCGGAAGTAGCATACATATTGTTGTTCGGGTTCTGACCAGAAGGCTACGTTTTGTGAATCGAATGCACCGTCTGTGATGATGGGTTTGTCGCCAATTTTTTTCCAATGTTTCCCATCAGGGGATACAAAGGTGAAAAGTCCAAGTTTGTGAGTTCCGGCCACGGCTTTAAAGCGTTCGTTGGCAGGGACGCCTGGGCGTGTATCTAACATAGGAGCGAAATTATGTGAGAATGGCGCGTGTCCTTTAAGGATGATGTTGTTGTCTTTGCTGCCGTTGTATTCATAGATGCCTAAGTTGGGTTTCGTCCAATTGATGCCGTCTTTACTTTCAGCATAACAAGTGGTCTCATCATCAGAACCGTCGGCTCCGGCTTCAGGGCGACCACGATAGTACATCATGAAGAGGTCGCCGTCTTGTAAGATGGTGGCATACCCGCAGTATCGCCCTTCCCAGGGTTTATCAAACGTGAGAACGTTTTCTTTCTCACTCGGGTTCCATAATTTAAGGCTGGTTTTATCCATGGAGTCAATGAAGGTGTGATCAACAAAGAGTTCAGGCTGGTCACCTAGGGTGAGGGCTTCGGCAGCGTGAGCAGGGACTTGTACAGTGAGTGCAATGAGCAATATGGCAAGGCCTTGAAAGATGGTTTTCAGCATGAGAGGTGCTCCAGTTTACGTTCGTTGTTTAGTGTTGTAATTGTTTTATAGGTACGATGGCCATTTCGGCACTGTTTTGATTGTGTCCGCGACCGCCATCGTTGGAATATCCGATATATAGTTTTCCATTATGCTCAATAGCATAGGGGTAGCTCAAGCGTACCGGGTTGGCGGATTCGAGGCTTGGTTTGGGGGCTTGATTGCCGCGAATGGTGTATATACGCGAGAAGGTGGACTCGCCGGCATCACTTACCGCAATGGTTAAGGGAGTACGGCCTTTGATGTCTGAAGCGGAACTGCAAACGAGAATGCGTTGTCCGTTACTCAAGGTTTCGCAATAGGGTTTGCTGGTAATCATAGGGAGATTGCTCTCACATTGAAGGCTCCAGGTGCGTCCGTAGTCAGTGCTACGTGAAATGAGTGCAAGGCTCTTGGCGCCGTAACGGGAGATATTGGTTATTTTGGGGCCCTCCACCAATACGGTTGATTCGCCCCAGAGTTTATTCACTTCAGGTGCGCGTGGAATTTCGATGACATCCCATTTCAGTAAATTATCGCCGTGGCTAATGGCGACTGCAGCAGGGTTTACTCCACCGACTTTTAAACCGCCAATGATCCAATTGCCGTTATCCATGCGCGTGGGTTGATCCATTGGCCAGAAGCCGTCCTCGGCGATAACCCCTTGTGCATCCCATGTGTTGGTGTTCTCGTTTAATCGATATGCGCGCATGTGAATGTCTTTGCGTTTGCCATAGAAGCACCCCATAAAAGCCCAGAGTGTTCCTTTGTGTGAGAGGAATACGCCGTGACTCATGGCAAGGTCACTGTCAATCGCGGCGTCTATGGTGAAAACATCGGACCATGTCTTACCGCCATCACTGCTCACGGCACCGCGCGCTTCTTCAGTGCCGGTATTTTCTTTGCCTTTGTTATGCCCGAAGGAGGTGTAGAGTTTGCCTTTGTGCCATACCAGTGCTACGCCGTGAAGCCAGTTGTACCCATCCACTTCGGGTACGCGGGCTTTGATGGAATGAAATTCAACCTGTTGAAGAGGAATTAGTTCTGTGATTGACGGAACAGGTGTGTCAGGAGCCCATAGTGGGGGAGTGCTTTGACTATCCGCCTGAGTGATGGATGTTGCAACGCATAGGATAAGGGCACAGATCATTTTTCGAGTAAGGGAGAGCATGAGTATCTTTCGATGTGTTTAAGGCGCTTCATTTGATTGTAAGAATTGAAATAAATCACGTAGTGTTTGATCATCCATGCCTTGTAAGATACCTTCGGGCATTATCGAAATGTCCATAGGGAAGGTTTCTGTCACGTGATCTTTGAGTACAGTCACTTCATTCCCAGCGGTATCTACAATGGTCATTTCGTTGCCACTTTCATTGACCATAAATCCGGTGATGAAACGTTCAGGTTGATTTGGATCGGATTGAATGGTGTAAATGGTGCCTGCATATTCAGGTAGGATGGATTTATTTGGATCGATCACTTCCTCAACCAGTTTCCAGATGTTGCGGCGATCGATCCCCGTTAGTTCAGGACCTACTGTGCGTCCAATGCCGTGAAGTACATGGCACTTGCCGCAGGTTTCACCGTAAATCGCCACACCTTTCTTTGCATCTCCAGGCCCATTTTTAACGATGGCGCCAATGGCATTCACGCGTGCAAGTGTTTCTGCTTGACTCATGCGAATACGGCCCCAGTGTTTAGTGACTAAGGTATCAATGTCTTTGTTTTTTAGCGCCGCTAAGTTGGCCAATAGATCGCGATCTACATCGGAGGCCGGTACGGTTCCTGCATCTACAGCGGCCAATAGTTTTTCTGCCCATGCTTGACGTGATACGAGTGCGCCTGCAATGCGGGGTTTGAGTTTTCCTGCATGGGGTAGTGATTCGAGGAGTGTATCGCCAACTTCAGTGCTGTTGTAATGGGTCAATGCTGACAATGCCGCCTGTTTGATGCCCGCTGTACCGTCTTTAAATAATGTTAGTAATGGCGCGATAGCATCGGCGTAATTTTCTTCGCCTAAAAGCTGCATTAATTCGGCTCGCTGACTACCGGGTACTGTGCTGTCGCTGATGGATAGTGTCGCTTGTTTGAATACATTGGTATCGCCCAATCGCGCGGCGATGATCATGAGTTGTGTATTAGAGGGGTCTTTTTTTAGTAAGTCAGCAAGGGTATCTCGCAGGGTTTGTGGCACGTTGGTGTGTGTTCCTCGACCCAAGCCTTTTGCGATTCCTCCAAGTAGAGCGTGTTGATGTGTTTTGCTGGTGAGGATGTTAAGCAATTCTGCGCATGTTGCGAAATCTTCACTGGAGTGATCAAGGGTAAAACGTTGGCCTAAACGTGGAACGATGACGGTATCGAAGATTGCACTTTCAGTTGTGGACATGGTGTTTACCCAGCTTACAACTGCTGTACGATCTTGGCGAATGTGATTTTCAATCACCCACCATAACAGCATCGGGATATGTGGGTCGTCAATATCTTTGCCAGACTTGAGCATTGCAAGGGCGATTGGGAGTCCGTCGGCAGGCGCAAGGCGCTTGGCAGTACTGGCTAGTTGGCTGCGTACTTCGAGATGTGCTTCATTAGCGCCCAGTGCTTCGAGTTGATTGCGAAGTGTCGCGTTGATATTTCCTGTATTGCCCAGTAATCGAAGCGTCCAAAAGCGAATATAGGGATCGGAATGCACAAGTGATTTTTGGGCCAGTTTTAATGTGAATCCTCCTGATGCATGAATGCCCCATAAGGCCTCAAGTGCATGTGTGGGTTGTTCGGCAAAAAGCATCTTGCTCAGTTCAGGAATGAGGCTCGAATCTTTTCGATCATACATGATGCGCAGTGCGGTTTCGCGATACCACTTATTGGCGTGTTGTAGTCCCGCTAACAATTCATTATTTGAAGCCTTTCCAAAGTCAAACGGTTTGTAGGGTGTGTTGTCGCCATACGTGACGCGATAAATTCGGCCTGTTTCACGTTGAATGCGTTCGCTCTCAGCCGACACACTCCACGTAATGTTCGTGTCATGCCAATCGGCGATGTACAATGCGCCATCAGGTCCCATAGTCATGTCCACGGGGCGGAAATTCTCGTCTTCTGCGGCAATGAAATTTTCCACTGTTTCATGTGCCGAGAACGTGGAGCCCAAGGGTTTTAACTCGGCGATGCTGATACAACGCTTTAATGCGCGCGCGGTGATCAAGGAATGCTTAAATTGCTCAGGAAAATTTGGGGCATCATAGGACACCATGCCTTGAGATAATTTTGCACGGGAACTGTGATCTTGCATGCCTGGGAAAAAACCAAATGCATAGGGGTTGGTCAAGGCGCCGTGCTTACCCCAGTTTTTCCAAAAGTAGCCCCCCTGTATATTGTGAAAGCCAATGAGTCCGCCATTTCCACCTGTGAAAAAACGCCCTTTGGCATCCAGTGCAATCCCAAAATTATTGTGTCCCCCTTCAACGAAGAGCTCAAACTCCTTGGTCTCGGGGTGATAGCGCCAAAGGTTTTGGCCCAAAAATGGTACGCTGTCTTCATCAATCCCTGGTCGGGAAATATCAGCAGTCGTGGTGCTGCCTTGATACCCATAAAGCCAGCCATCGGGGCCCCAACGCAAGCTATTGGCTACTGCGTGCATATCTTCTAATCCGAAACCTGCTAAATGCACTTCTGGGTCACCATCGGGCACGTCATCACGATTCGCATCGGGGTAAAACATAAGGTAAGGCGGATTCAGCACCCACACCCCTCCTCGACCGGGTAATGCGGAAGTGCATACGTTCAATTCATCGAGAAAAGTTTTGACAAATGTGAAATTCCCGTCACCTTTTTTATCTTCAAAAATACTAATTCTGTCAATACCTTTGACATGGTTGGGTGGTGGGGGTGGTGGAAAATTTTCGTATTGAATACGCCAATATTTGTCATGTCCCTTTACTTTGAGGCCTTTAGGGAAGGGGAACTGGCGATACTGAGTGACCCACATACGCCCACGTTCATCAAAATTGATGGATAGTGGTTGTTGCACTTGGGGTTCGCGTAGGACGGTTTCAAGTTCGAAGCCCTCATGGATAGTAAATTCGATGTCATCCGCCGCCGTGGCTAAGGGGCTAATCATGGCCAAAATTAATGCACATGAGCCATGAGAAAAATACCGTTTAAAAAGGTTCACTGAGCCTCTCCTCGTATGATATTCTGTGAATCAGAAACCATCATCTTAAAGGACATCTCGGCTTCGATCAATTTTTGTACATTCGGGAGTTCTGTGTCATACTGTTCAACGTACCAAGAATTATTTGGTGGATACCTTATGCGACTTTTACTACTACTAACAATAACGCTTTGCACAGTCTGTGCGATGGATACCCATGCCCAGTCGTGGGCACGGCATAGCATTGATGCTTCATCACAAGGGGCGGACGGCGCTCGCTTGGGTGATTTTAATGGCGATGGTTTAATGGATATTGTGACACCGTGGGAAGAAGGTGGAACCATTCGCATAGCGTTTAACCCTGGTGCCGACAAAGTTAAAGAAGTTTGGCCCTCGATCGCTATTGGTGCGGTGGGTCAACCTGAAGATGCTATGGCGATGGATGTGGATGGGGATGGTCGCTTGGATGTAGTGAGTTCTTGCGAAGGCAAGCAGCGAAGCATTTTTGTACACTGGGCACCCAAAAAGGCTGAGGATCTAATGAATCCTGAAAAATGGGAAACAGAAGTCTTACCCGCCTCCAATGATCGCATGCAGTTTATGTTTAGTGCAGCCATGGATGTAAATCAAGACGGTCGAATGGATTTGATTAGTGGTGGTAAAAATAATGATGCTGTACTTGGGTGGTTTGAAGCCCCTGAAAAACGCCGTAATTTAAAAGCATGGGATTGGCATCCAATTATGCCTTTGGGTTGGTTGATGTCTCTTCATGTAGTAACAGGTGAGAGTGAAGACGATACGAGTTTGCTTATATCCGATCGTCGTGGAACGTACCGTGGGGTGTATCGCCTTGAAACCAAGGTGAAGGGTAAAATGTTACGCAAGCTCTTGAATAAAGATAAAGATAAAGAAAAAAACCCTTGGGCAATAAAGTATGTTGGTGGCAATAAACAAGAAGTTATGTTTATGGATTATATTCGTCGTGGCGATGACGATTGGACTATAGCGTGGGCGGTGAGTGACGGTGAAGTCGTTAAAATTCGTACAGACTTTTCGAAAAAGTCTGTTGTTCGCATCCCCATGCCAGAGACAAGTGGATTGGGGAAAGCTGTCGCGCTGGGCGATCTAGACAATGATGGACTTGATGAAATTGTTGTGTCGTGTGAACATTCAGA
>CALLLL010000116.1 GCA_938082445.1 uncultured bacterium | reverse complement strand
CACACAGATTCAGTTGAATCGTAACCAACTGCAAACCAACAGCCAAGGGTTATTGGGCGGCACCATTCATTTCCCCATTCCAAATGACGTAAAACCATCCACACCCGGTGAACCAGATGATCGATATGAATGGGCACTCTCAGCGGAAGCGATCTTGCCGGGAATTGATTTAAAAGATGAATTCATCGTTCCAATTTTCCATCGCCATAAACAAGAAGAAGCCCTCATCCCTGAAGAAGTTCTTTCTGCTCCACTACCGAGTATTTCCGGCGTCGAGTATACGGAAGATAGACGAGCGCTAGGTCTTCGCATAGCCGATCGAAACTGGGGAAGTAATATCGGTATGATTATTTTCTGTGGAATTTGGACGACCTTAACTACAGGATTCGTGATTCAGGAAGATGCGCCAATTTGGTTTGATATGATTTTTGTTCTCATAAGTCTATTACTTATCTACGCAACTTTATGGTTGATATTTGGAGTCACTAATATTCGCATTCAGTCAGGTTGGGTCTATTTGCATTCAACTATTTTAGGTATCGGAAAAAAGAAAACCTTTGGCGCAGAAGACATCAAAAGCATCCAGGTTATTACCAAGAGGCCCTCTTCATTTAAAACCCACTACAACGTTGAACTGACCACCAATAGCGGACAGACTACGACCATTTATCAAATAAACAATGAAGAAGACGCTATCAACCTTATGAACCGCATGAAATTGGCTTTACGCTGAACTAAATCATTAGCCCAACTTCACCCACGCCCGCCAACCCTTGTGTGCCACACCATCTTCCGCAGGCAACCTACGCTTCATACGAACAATCAGCACCGCAGCAATAAGTACGCCCAATCCAGCACCTCCATAAGCACCTAAATGCATCCCCCATACCCGCGTAAAGGCATCATCTACTCCCAATACTAAAAGATCTATCGGGATAAAATTACGCATGGATTCTGCCCATACAGTACACACGATCACAGCACACAACTCCACAAACACAGACATAAACAAAGGAATGCCGCATAAAGTGATAAGCTGCTTATACGGCAACTTTCGCCCTTGCGCGTCCGGATTGTTACTCAGTAAAAGTACAACAGCACCAACTAAGCCCACATTCCATGTCGACAACATGGCGAGTCGAACCATATCAAAGCCAAAAACCGTCTCTGCCGATGGAATGCCTTTAGCCAACACAAAATAATCGTGTGAAATACTCCACGTCACATAATCATGTGCAACCCCATAGAGCATGGTGAGTGCTGTAAACCCAAACAAAAAGCAATACTCTTTCAAGCGTGTTGGGTTTTCAGGATGCTTTCGGTAATCCCACACTCCCAATATTGCAAAAAGCGCAATGCCTACCACTGCCCGATATATAAATGTATCGTCATGCATAAAGGTCTCTATCGCCTAGGAGGCGGTGGTCTATCCCCAGGGCGGTGATGGGGTGGCGGATGTTCACCACGACGATGATGAGGCGGAGGATGCCCCCCTGCCCCTCCAGGCCCACGACGACCACCCGGCCCGCCTTTTTGAAAGCTACTATCGGGAGTCCCACGAAGAAATCGCGGAATAAATGGAAAGTCACGAGTGAGCACATAGTAATAGGTTCCTTTCGGGTAATCCGGAGTTAATCCGAACCGTCCATTGCACTCATCCAAATCACCACTTCCCTTTACATAGGTATAATCGGCGACAAAGCTACCATCATACCGACCACCGGGTCCAGAAGGGCGAGTACCTTTTTTAAGTTGCCAGGACGAGGTCATCGCTTTTAAAGGAGACCGTAAATCATTTGCTTCACTATATGCATACAAAGCATAAATGGGAAAACCGTCAGCGGCATACCCAAATAAGCGCATCTGACTAATGCGTACACGCCCTTTGCTATTCGATACCGTAAACGGTGGCAAGCCGTGGTAATGATAGGCCCCATTGGGTTGCACATGGGCATTGTTGTGATCCAAGCCCAATGGAATTCGACCGGACATCGCTTCATATTGCCAGCCTGAATCCCAATCATTGTTCCAGAATTCTGCAGCTCCCGGATCCAAAGGCACTCCATTGATTGCCACGCCAAATACATTCATACCCAATGGTGTAGCCCGCGAAGCCTGTTTAGGGCTAAAAGGCACCCGATATTGATGCCGTTGTTCACTAATACGATTCGGATTGCCGCGATTGGGAAATTGCCCGGTACTGTGTTCTGGAATTCCATTGGATGAAATGTATCGATATCGTCCATCATCCGTAATGGACACACGATTGGATGCAGCATACGCCAGAGGGATCATTAGGAAAAACACGCTTAGCACTATCCGATGTTTTCGGGTCATGATCATCTCCTTCAATGCAACACTACTTGGCATCTTCCTTATCAGTCCAATGCTTATCGGCAAAATCCATAAAACGGTGCCAATCATATTCCAATAAATTATGCTTACCCGTACGAATATGATAGGCCACACGATCGCCATGTATCGGCGAGTCATTTTTTGGAAATGAGGCGTCACCTAAACCAGAATGTCCAAATAATTCATAGACCGGACGCGCATATTTCGCCGATAAAAATTCACCTTCAGGATCAGCCCATTGATCCCCTGCTGCACTTGCCACATACAGCAGGCGTGGGGCGATTAATGTCATCAGCATGTGTTGATCAATGGGTAAATTTTCAACATTGTCATTGTATTTTTTATAGTTTGTGTTAAACCAATTGGGAAAAACATCGTTAATACGCTTAACACTTTCCCCAAAAGGTCTACGCGACAAGGCGGCCCCACTATTCCCGGACTCATTGCTGATTACCAAACTAAAACGCGGGTCTTCGGCTCCTGCCCACAACGCCGTCTTCCCACCGCGCGAGTGCCCTAATACAGCCACTTTGTCCGAAGCAATAAATTTATCGTCCACCAAATGATCCATACACAAACTCGCACCCCATGCCCAAGCAGCCAAGGCGGCCCAAGCATCATCCGGCCGCTCTTTGGACTGGTCTTCGAATAAATACTGGATGCCGTTTTGATAATCATCCTTGCGATCATCCGGGTCAACATAACCTACCCAAAATGCGGCGGCGGCATAACCGCGTGCAATAATTTCTTCCGCTGGCCAGAAAGGCACTTTGGTTTCACGCGTAGGATCAATATTCTCTTCAGTACGATGCGATATTAATAAAAAACACGGAATCGATTCAGGCTTCTCCACCCCTGCAGGTGTAAACAAAACCATATTCATCTCACCCACTCCATTAAGCGCATCATACGTCCAGTGCACTTCGTGCAAATTGGCTTTCCCACCCATTACGCCCTTGGTCGTCTTAATGGTTTTTTGGAGATTTTGGAGGCCAGAGGAGATATCGTATTGACCCGCTACAGGATTCATCGTCCCTTCAGGTCGACGGCCAAATACATTCGCACGAAACAGTTCCAACACTTCCGCACGCCGAAATTCAATCCACTGTTCTTTGCTGGTAATTTCGGTGCCATCATTGGCAATCAAAGGATCGGGCAAATTCAAATTCTCTGCCCAGCCAATTCCAGCCAGTCCAATACAACAAAACAGTGCACAAACGATTCGCTTCATTATTCACATTCCTCATAGCTGACCTAAAATCTGATTCAATAGGCCTTCACTATATCATGTGCATAGATGCAGAGTGTACGTTACACTTATTTCGCAGCAGTAAATGTACTCGAGCGGACTTCACGAAAGCTGCCATCACTTTCCAACACCAATAGCAACACAGCTAGGCCTTTCTCTTCAGCGAATGCCAAGCCTTCTTCTTCTCCCAAAACCATCAGAGCAGTCGCATAGGCATCGGCCAATTCACACGTCTCATGTAAAACAGTCGCAGACACTAAATCCTGCTCTACTGCACGCCCGGATCGCGGGTCAATCGTATGGGGTATACGCTGATCTTCTTTATAAACAAAATTTCGATAATTTCCTGAAGTGGCCATAGCTTGATTTTGTAACGAAACTACGGCATGAATACTCCGCACTCCTTCAATGGGCTTTTCAACCGCCACTCGCCATGGCACCCCGTCCGGATTAACACCTTGGCAACGCACTTCGCCACCCACTTCGACAAAAAAGTTTTCAAACGGAGACAAGGCTTTCTCCACAACAACATCCACCCCATAGCCCTTCGCAATAGATGATAAATCGCAATACACTTCAGCGATATCTTTACGAAGAGTCTTCGCCTCTTCATCTAAGGTCAAATGCCCACGCCCCACCAAGGCTTGCAACGGAGCCAATTCTTCATCTGAAGGAAATTCCACTCTTACTTCTGGGCCAAAACCATAGGCATTGACTATTGGCCCCACAGTGATGTCATAGGCCCCTCCAGTTTCCTCATTGACCGCCAAAGCCGTCTGCATAACATGGAATAACTGCGCAGACAACACTCTCCGCTCAGTACCCGACAAATTAAACTGGGATAATTCAGAATCCGGACGATAGGTAGACATGCGTTGATTGACCATTTCCAAGGCCGATTCAACATGATCGCCTATAGTCGACGCAAGCGCGGGGTCCTCGGTAAAAAACTTCACCACATACGTAGTCCCCATCGCTTCACCACGCAGTTCATACCATCCACTAGTCTCGTCTATGGGCGACTGACTTAAGCGAAACCATGATAAGCCTAATAAAATAAAAAGTCCCGACACCAAGGTG
This sequence comes from uncultured bacterium, assembly GCA_938082445.1. Classification (GTDB taxonomy): domain Bacteria; phylum Hydrogenedentota; class Hydrogenedentia; order Hydrogenedentales; genus DTSJ01. The sequence continues at coordinate 1,896 of CALLLL010000116.1, read as the reverse complement.
ACGAGACGTTTTTTAGTTAAAGGTTCTGTGGACACGTGGGCTCCGATCAACCACCAAAGTCATCGAACATTACGTTCTCACGCTCAACACCGAGGTCGAAGAGCATATTCATCACCGCATCATTCATCATAGGGGGACCACAAATATAGTATTCGACATCTTCAGGCGCTTCATGATCCTTCAAGTAATTATCATACAAGACCTGGTGAATAAACCCGACTTTTCCTTCCCAATTATCTTCAGGAAGCGGCTCAGACAAAGCCAATTGCCAATCGAAGTTATCATTGTCCGCTGCAATGGAATCAAAGTGGTCTATATAGAACGCTTCACGCAAGCTACGCGCACCGTACCAGAAAGATACTTTACGATCAGAACTCAAACGTTTAAATTGGTCGAAAATATGCGAACGCATTGGAGCCATACCAGCACCACCACCAATAAATACCATTTCATTCTTGGTTTCACGCGCAAAGAATTCACCAAAAGGACCAGAAATCGTAACTTCATCGCCCGGCTTCAGGTTAAAGATATACGAAGACATAATTCCAGGAGGCGTTCCTTCTGGCGCACGAGGAGGCGGAGTAGCCACACGTACGTTCAGCATGATGATACCTTCTTCTTCAGGATAGTTCGCCATGGAATACGCACGAATAACCGTATCTTCAACCACTGACTTATAGCGCCAGATATCAAAGTTATTCCAGTCTTCATGGTATTCTTCTTCAATTTCCATGTCTTTATATTCGGATACATGAGGAGGACACTCAATTTGAATATAGCCACCCGCGCGGAAAGGAACTGACTCACCCGTAGGCAATTCCAAAATCAATTCTTTAATAAATGTAGCCACGTTCTCATTCGAACGTACTTTACATTTCCATTTACGGACGTCAAAGATTTCAGCAGGAATTTCGATTTCCATGTCCTGCTTCACTTTCACCTGACACGCCAAGCGGCAACCCTCTTTGGCTTCACCGCGACTGATGTGACTCAATTCCGTCGGCAACATCGCACCACCGCCATCTTTAACGTTCACGGTGCATACACCGCAACTCCCTTTACCACCACACGCGGAAGGGATAAATACTTTTTGCTCAGACAATACATTCAACAGTGTACCGCCAGCGCTAGCCTTCATCGCTTTTTCGGGGTCACCGTTTACAGTAATCGTAACATCACCGGTACTCACCAGTTGCTTCCGGGCGAACATCAGTACACCCACAAGGGCCAAAATCACCCCGGTGAACATCACCATGCCTAATCCGATTGTCATCAACATAATGTCGTGTTTCCTTTATAGATTAAAGTTGGATGCCGCCGAATGCCATAAAGGCAATCGCCATCAACCCTGTTACGATAAATGTAATTCCAAGACCACGAAGACCGTGTGGTACATCGCTGTAGCTCAATTTTTCACGAACAGCAGCCAACAAGACCACAGCCAAAGCCCAACCGATACCGTTACCGATACCAAAGACTGTACTTTGCAGTAAATTCAGATCGCGCTCAACCATGAACAATGAAGCACCCAAAATAGCGCAGTTCACTGTAATCAATGGCAAGAACACTCCCAAGGCCACATACAAGTTCGGCATGAATTTATCCAAGAACATTTCCAACAATTGCACTGTCGCAGCAATCACGCCAATGTAACTGATGAATCCCAAGAAGGACAAGTCGTAAATAGCTAATTTATCACCAATACCCGGCACCCACGCTAAAGCACCGTCTTTGAGGAGAAGGTTATACACAAGATTATTAAGCGGTACGGTAATACCAAGTACGAAAATCACCGCGAAGCCCAAGCCGACAGCCGTATCCACTTTCTTCGAGCAGGCAAGGAACGTACACATGCCCAAGAAGAAAGCCAAGGCCATATTCTCGATAAAAATCGCT
>CALLLL010000115.1 GCA_938082445.1 uncultured bacterium | reverse complement strand
GTAACAGCATAATCCGCACCATGTACTCGAGCCATAATTTCAGCAATTTGTGTAAGGCGCGCCAAATCATCTTCGAGCTTGTTGCATAATTTAATTTTTAAATAGTGCAAGGAAGTCTGCTCAGCATACTCTTCCAAGGCTTCCGGCAGTCCATCATTGATGGGCTCACCTGCAGCAACGTCTTCTTTGGTTAAAGGATCAACCAATCCGATCGTATGGCGAACAGCAATTTCAGTGACTGGCTCATCAGGCAACCATTCAACCGGTTCAAAACCAGCCAATTCATCATGAATTTTGCCTGGATCTATGTCGTATATATTTTGACGGATGGCTTCTGCAAAACTCATATCATGCCGACGTGCAATCGCGTCAAGCATGGCGCGCTCCAGCACACTAAACCCATAGCTACACACCAGCATAGGAATATCTGTCTCGGCACTGAAGACTTTCATGGACTCATACACTTCAAGCCAAACATCAAAAAAGGGTTGTGGCGTTTTCATTCGCTCAGCAAAACCTTTTCGGGCATGATAGATCGCTGCGATTTGGTCTTCAATTTGCTCTTCGTATCCACGAGGTCGTTTATCAAACCATCCAGGAGGCAAACATTCGGCGCTATAGCCATTAACCAATTCGCCCTCCACTTCAACCTCTAGTTTCAATACATCCTGAGGACATCCCAAGAGACATGTACTCCCGAACCGAAAGGGCATACGGGTATGGGCATTGCGTAAGTATAACTGTGCATCGATAAATTTTACTGAATTCATTAGTTCTTGGCTTCCTCGGTGGAATCTTCAACTGGAACTTCTTCAATGACTTCTACAGGGGCATTGTACTTAGCATTAAACGCTTTATATTTGGACTGCAAGGCGTATACAGCTGCCCAAGTCATGATCACAATGGCAATGCTTAACAACACATTCCAAAGCAATCGTTTCTTACCAGTGGGCATCGCATCCCCCATATACGACTTTTTATTCAACAACACCAAGAAACACAGAACTGTAACAGGCATCAGTGGCATAGCTAAGACTGATGCAGTAATAGATAATTCCAAAGGAAATTTCATTATCACACCAACGACACCAATGGCGGGCAACATGGAGAACAGAAACTTCTTTTTCCCTTCGTGCTTCAACCCAAACATTTCACAACCAATAAACCCGGTGGCTAACATATGAGTAATGATGGTGGAAAAACCTATTGCGGTCATTCCGAAACCAACTACCAGTAACGCAAGGCCATCGCCTAAACTACCCGACAATACTGGGATGATTTGGCGAACATCTTTAATCGCTTCTAAGTTGTGCATACCCGGCTCTGGGCCAATGGTTTTTGCCACAGCAATAATCATCAAACTCGTCGCAATGATGAACGGGAAAGCCATCCCAGTTAACAAATCGGTATAGGCCAATTCTTTATGGTCTTTGCCCCACCCACGTTCCATGATGGAATACGGATAAAGGAAAATCATGTTAATCCCCACAGCCGCGGCCAATGCACCAACAACAGGACGAAGTGCTAAATCCCCTTCAAATCCTTCTTGCAAGAAAGTGATCCCAAAAAAACCTTTAAATAATTCGCCCCAAGCGATTCCTTCACCAGTGAAAGCTGCAATGGCAAACGCTAATACAATTAACCAAATCAGCAACTTAATAACTTTTTCATACAACTTCAAGCCATTTGCACCCGAGTGGTACATGTAGACCATAAATGAAGCGCAAGCCAATACGACAACCCCCATCACGCTGCGGCCCGCAGTATTGTCCAAATTCATTCCTAAGCCATCAGTTAACGCTATAATCCCGTTGGCAGTTAATGAATACTGCGGGATATGCCAAAGAATGGTGGCGATTAACGCACTCACAGCCCAGAAAATAGCAAAGATGGGATGCAATTCACGCCAGAAAACACCATAGGCACGCTCGCCGGAATTGGTGGTTTGCTTCGCAACACTGGCCAGTACAACAAAGCCCAAAAACATAGCCACAATTTGAACCCAGAGGTATTTATACCCAAAGAGTGAACCAAGGGCCGCGCAAGAAGCAACCGATCCACCACCCAAAGTCATCGCACTTTGCATATAGCCCGGTCCGGCCAGTTTTAAATACCCAATCACCCGAGTTTTGAGGGGTTTTCCCACTAAATGTTGAATATCATCGCCTTGGCTCATGTATCGGTTCCTTGTGTTTTAGGAGTATAAAATGCAGAGTTTGAAAGCACCCATTCTAGCGAATTGGGGCTGGAAATACCATAAATCTAGTGCAATCGCCGTATGCCGAAACCACCACCCACTTCAATAATGGCTCCTGTGGCATAATCAAAGTCCCCACCAACCAAAGCACAAACAGCTTTGCCTACGTCTTGAGGGGTTCCCCAGCGTTTTTGAAGGAGTAAATCACCTTCAATGAGGGCATCGTATTTATCACTCACCCCAACGGTCATATCACTTTGAATAACGCCGGGTTGGATTTCATACACATTAATGCCTTCTTTAGCCAAACGAACAGCAAACGTTTGTGCAGCCATGCTCAATCCGGCTTTACTAATGCAATACTCAGCGCGATTCGGACTGGTAGTGGTCGCAGAGATACTGGTTATAAAAATGATGGACGGTTTAGATGCAGGATTGTCCCCGACTTGCTTAACCATTTGATTGGCGATTAGTTGCGTTAAAAAAAAGGGGCCTTCCAAATTTATGCCCATAACCCGTTGATAACTTTCGGAAGTCGTATCAAGCACATCAAATCGCTCTAGAAGGCTCACCCCAGCGTTATTAACCAACAGATCTATCTGACCAAATTCCGTGAGTGCCTCTTCCAACATTCGCGCATGATCATCACGGCAGGTAATATCGCCACATACCGGTAAAAATCGTTGGCCCAATTCTTCTACCCGAGCTTTAACTTCATACAATCCTTTAGTCGTGTTTAACGGATCCGCTTGAGTTGCGGCCCCCACAACATTGTAACCACGCGAAGCCAATTCCAATACTATACCGCGACCAATCCCACGACTGGCACCAGTGACAAATGCTATTTGATTAGACATAGTTCAGATACGCCGTTTTGATTTGTTCTAAATATTCGATTTGGTCACTTGCCCAATGACGATTGGAGAATATTTCTACTTCGATAGGACCATCAAAACCAACCGATTCTACCCAACCACGAATCTCAGGAATATTAATACACCCATGCCCCATCAACGCTCGGTCATTCATCAAATTGAGTGTAGGTGTATTCCAGTCACTTACATGAAACGCCAAAATCGAATCACCTGCACGCTGTATCTCCGCTTCTAAATTCGGGTCCCACCATAAATGATACACATCTGCTGCAATCCCAACATTGGGATGTGCAAGGGCCTCAACCATATCATTGGCCTGCCCTAAGGTATTCACCGCAGAACGGTCATCCGCATACATAGGATGCAACGGTTCAATAGCTAACTTCACACCGGCTGCCTGAGCTTCAGGCAAAAGTGTGCCCAATGCATCTTGAATTTGCTTACGCGATTCCGTCAGGGCTTGGCCTGGGATCGCTCCGCATACCAGTACAACCATAGGCGCACCAATGGTGGCTGCTTGTTCGATAGCTCGTCGGTTTTCATCCAACGCAGCTTCACGCCCCGATGCATCCACTGCAGGGAAAAAGCCTCCACGACACAAACTCACGACTTCCAAATCTGAATCTGCCAAGCGAGCGGCAGATTCTTTAACACCCAGTTCATCTAGAAACTCTCGCCACACAGTTATTCCCGCAATTCCTGCAGACGAATAAGCCTCAATTGATTCAATAAGCGATGATGGTTTGGTCGTCATCGAATGTATACACAGACGACTGATATCAGTTAGTTTTTCTGGCATGGTTTACAACTCCGGCACATCGCGCCACTTGCCCCGCTCCCAGGACTCCAGGCTCACCTCGGCTAATTGCACACCTTTCGCAGCTTCTTTCAAATCCCAACGGAAAGGTTCGTCTACTATAACATGACGCAGAAATAATTCCCACTGTATTTTGAAAGCGTTGTCATACTCAGCATCCGGCAACACAGGCTCCCATGCATCATAAAAATCTATAGGGTTATCTATATCTGGATTCCACACAGGGCGCGGCGTGTTTTCATGGGACTGTGCTAAGCAATTACGTAAACCGGCCACGGCTGACCCCTTGGTTCCGTCTACTTGCATAGTGAATAAATCATCTCGACGAACACGCACGGTCCACGACGAATTGAAATGGCAAATTACCCCTTGATCGGTGCGGAATGTGGCATAGGCCGCATCATCTGCCGTACATTCATACGGCTTACCGTTCTCATCCCATCGCGTTTCCAAATGCGTCTCGCCCATACAGGTCAACGCTCTCACTTCACCAAAAAGATTGTCTATTACATAACGCCAATGCGGCATCATATCGAGAATGATGCCGCCACCATCTTCTTTGCGGTAATTCCAGGAGGGACGTTGCGCGGGTTGCCCATTGCCATCAAAGACCCAGTATCCAAATTCACCACGCACCGATAAAATTTTACCGAAAAAACCCGTATCTATAAGATGCTTCAACTTTACCAAGCCGGGCAACCATAATTTATCTTGTACAGCTCCATGCTTTACACCTGCCTTATCTGCAAGTTCATAAAGCTTCATGGCATCAGCAGAATTGGTGGCAGTAGGTTTTTCGCTGTAAATATGTTTTCCCGCTTCAATCGCTCGTGTCACATCTGCCACTCGGCGTAGCGTGGTTTGCGAATCAAAGTAAATTGGATATGCATCATCCTTAAGCAAAGAATCCAAATCCGTACTATAAGGCAAATCACCAAATTGCTTAGCCAATGCTTGAAGTTTTTCTTCGTTACGTCCTACCAAAATCGGATTAGGCATTATGACATCACCGTTATCCAACTTAATTCCACCTTCTTCTCGTATCGCAGCAATCGAACGCGCCAAGTGTTGGTTGGTACCCATGCGTCCTGTTACGCCGTTCATGATAATACCGATGGAGTGTGTCGTTGACATAAATTTAAAAATCCTCTTCAATCAAAAGCTAATAAAATTACTGAATATAAAAAGTTAAATAAGGCTCATTGTGAATGAGACGCTTCAAATACACGGCCAACTCCATTAAATGATAATCACCCCACATGCACGATTCGCCTTGTGGAATTGTCTTACCCTCAGGCACATGATCCCACCCGTTCGGGTGATGGTAGATCGAATGCAACAACAGTCCCTGATGTTCAGGGTCAGTCGACATATATGGATCGGCAAAAAGCGTTTTAGCTACTGTCAATCCAGCGTTGAAATAATAGAGTCCATCTTCGGTATTTGTCCCCAAATAATGCCCTAAACGCAGTAGCCCTTGAGCGGTAATCGCTGCTGCCGAACTGTCCACGGGTTCATAGGCATTGTCCACTTGCGCCGGTTCATTCAAATGATTCGGCATATGAGCCAAACCTGGCGCACCTGTATCCCAATACGGTATGCCATCAGTCGGTGTTTGCTCGATATAGAAGTTACAGGTGGCTCGTGCCATTTTCATAAGCAACGATTCAAAAGCTTCACGTCCCCCCACTGCCTCAAGCGTTTCATCGTCCAACGCGCGAATAAACTCCAATTCTTCAGCAGCCCCCAATGCCACCCACGCCAAACCTCGCGTCCATGTAGTAAAAGGGGAATATCCCTGTTGTGTGCTTGGGCAACGGTAACGCCCATCGGTCATGTTAAAGATGCTTTCGTGCACAACACGACCAGGTATATCGTAGTTATCTCGGCCTTCGCCATAATACACATTATAGTCCGATGTATTTTTAATATGCTCGTATGCACGTTGCAATAGAGATATCTTAGCATCGTTTTCGCCCATCAAGCGATGACCCAATTGATGCGCCACCATGAGACTGCGGCATGAACGAATGGTGTCGCTAAACAGTGAATGCGGACCATTGAAAGAATGAATGTAACCTGTTCCATCATGCACTTTTGACCAACGTGCCGCTTGCACAGCACCGGACGTTTTCAATGCCATCTCATAAAAATGAAGCGCATCAGTGGACTCATCAAAGCGTCCTTCGCGAGCGAGGCGATGTAAATTCCCATACGTGCTTACATTGTTAAAGCCGTGATCGTGTACCCCAATGTGACTTACATGGGGTGCCATTTTCTGGATAGTGTTGTCACGTCCCATCTTAAGGAATTGCTCATCACCCGTGGCATCGTATTGTAAAATCTGACAGCCATATTGAAAGCCTTCGGTCCATTCGGTCCAACCACGCGCCGTGTATTTCCCATTTACTGTAAAGACAGGCGCACCGTCGGTTTTGGCTTGGGCTTCATTCAATCCGATTAGTTTGTCCGAAGCCACATCGAAGAAAACCGAGA
>CALLLL010000114.1 GCA_938082445.1 uncultured bacterium | reverse complement strand
CCAATACACATCAAAACCATAAATATCCATGCAACATGTTTCATTTTTCGTTTCCTGAAGTTAAATTGTTTCTAATTCAGTCTACTCCTTCCCCCATTTCGATGCAATATCCCGGTATTGTAAGTAGCCCAAGTGCTCGCTATAATCAAAGGACCGTATTTTCACTTTCAACAGGAATACATGCCATGATTCGTTACACCAGTATATTAGTGTTCACTTGTTTAATCAGCCCTATCTTAGTATTTGCACAGAACACCGTCACAAAGCTTGATGCAGAAAAAGCCCTGCGTAGCGCTGTTGATTACTACAGCAAAGAAGTCTCCTCACAAGGGGGGTATCTATGGCGTTATGCAGCAGATTTCAGCGAGCAAGAAGGAGAAGTACCCGCATCGGCCACGACAGTATGGGTGCAATCACCTGGCACCCCTCTCGTGGGTATGGCGTATCTTAATGTCTACAAACTAACGCAAGATCCCTATTACCTGGAAGTTGCCCGCGGTACTGCCCAAGCCATGGTCCGAGGGCAACTTGAGTCAGGCGGTTGGGATTACCGCATAAACTTTGGCGAAAACGACCGAGATCATTACGCCTACCGCGTTGATACTCCTACACGCCCATCCGATGCACGGGCACGCAATACATCTACCCTAGATGACGACAATACTCAGGATGCTTTACGCTTCATGATGCAATTGGATCGCGCATTAGGTTTTAACGATGAAAGCATTCATGAGTCAGTTGAGTATGCATTGGAGGCCCTACTAAAGGCACAATACCCCAACGGCGCCTGGCCTCAACGCTTCTCTGCACCCCCAGACCCTGATAAATTCCCAATACAACCCGCTAGTTACCCTACAGAATGGCCTAAATCCTATCCTAAAAAAGATTACACCACGTATTACACCTTCAATGATGCCACCATGACTGACATGATCGACATCATGTTTATGGCCGCAGAAATTTATAAGGACACACGATTTTTTGAGGCTGCTAAGCGTGGTGGCGACTTTATGATCCTTGCACAAATGCCTGAACCCCAACCCGGATGGGCACAACAATATAATGCCAATATGCATCCCGCCTGGGCCCGCAAATTTGAACCAGCAGCCATTACCGGCGGTGAATCTCAAGGGGTCATGAGTGTACTCATGCAAGTGTATGTTCGCACAGGTGATGCAAAATATCTCGCTCCTATACCACGTGCACTGGAGTATTATAAAAGCAGTGTGCTAGAAAATGGTCAATTGGCTCGTTTTTATGAATTAAAAACCAACAAGCCCTTGTATTTCACTATGGAATATGAAGTGACCTATAGTGACGCTGACATGCCTACGCATTACAGCTTTAAAACCAATAATCGCTTAGCCGACATTGAAGCGGAATACAAAAGGCTTACCGCCCCTAACTATGAATGGCGTCCAAGCCATATGCTCAACCCGCCTTCCTTCCCCAAAAACACAGAGTCGTTAAAAAAACAAGTTGCTCAAATCATTACTGCGATCGATGAGAGAGGCGCATGGGTCGAACCCGCAGCTAAACGCAAACGAAGCCAAATCCCTACCGGTGCTCCCTCTCTATCTTCACGCACCTTTATCAGCAACATCAATACACTTGCTCAATTCATCGCATCTCAGTCCCCTAAAATGATCACGCATGTTCCTACACGTGCAATTACTTCCAGTGAACAACCCCATTGGTTTGGCTACTATGACAAGCAACAATTCGACGAGACCAATCGCTATATCCTAGGCATGCGCCCTCCAAAAGAAGGCTCTACACCGACCCCCGACGATGTCATTGAAGTGGGTTATATAGACATAAAGGAAAATGATCGTTGGACTTCTATTGGCACCAGCCGTGCTTGGAATTGGCAACAAGGATGCATGCTCCAATGGATTCCAGGTTCCAATACCATCATTTACAACGACCAATGAGACGGGAAATTTGTATCCATTATCCACGATCCCAAAACAGGAAAGGACCGAATACTCCCCTATCCAATTTACACAGTCAGCCCCGATGGCAAACACGCCGCCACATTAAATTTCTCCCGCCTCGCTTACACTCGCCCCGGATACGGCTACACCAGTGTGGCCTATACCGACACCGACAACAAGATTCCTGAAGACGAAGGTGTATTCTTGCTGAACCTTGAAACAGCTCAACGCACTCTTCTGCATTCTTTTAAACAAATCTCATCGGTAAATTTTCAAGAAGGTATGAATGGCGGGCTCAATTGGGTTAATCACCTTCTGTTCAATACCGACGGCACCCGCCTTATTTTTCTTCACCGTTGGAGGGAACAACATATTTGGAAAGATGGAAAACTTCAAGGGCGATGGAAAACTCGCATGTTTACAGTAGGGACAAACGGAAAAAATCCAACACTCATAGCCGATCATGGCATGGTCTCTCACTTCATCTGGCGTAACCCCACCGAGATTCTTGCTTGGTCCACAGAACCCGAAACCGGAAATCGATTCCACCTCTATTCCGAAGACAACGATACTGCGACTGTAATCGGTGAAGGTATATTAACCCGTGATGGACACTGCACATACTCGCCCGATGGCGAATGGATCCTTACGGATACCTATCCCGACAAAAACAGCATGCAGCAGTTAATGCTATATCGACCATCGGATGGAAAACTCATCAAACTTGGTGAGTTTTATCAAAGCAAGTCTCATCGAGGTGAATTTCGATGCGATTTACATCCCCGCTGGAGTCGTGACGGAAAAACAGTCTGTATAGACTCCTTACACTCAGGCACGCGGCAGATGTACATTCTGGATGTCAGTAACATCATCGCTGAGGCACAATAAATTTGGTGCGACACATATCGGTTAATCATGTTCGCATACATTCTAACATTACTCTCTTGAAGATAAAGGTACTTTCCACACTTTTCCTTGAGGGCCTTCTACTTTTAACATCGTTTGGGTCACTTGCACCTCTACACGCCCCTCAGTGGTATTGATAACCCATGCCTTATCGCTGATATTTTCCCAAGTGGCTTCTTCTGTTGCACTTTCTTGGACAGCAAACAAGGAAAGTACTGTACAGGTATTGTCCTCTACCTTGAGCTCAATATACGGTTCATGCCGCTGCTTAAATACAGTACCCAATCGATGTTTATTATAAGGCTCCTCATAAGCATGGTTAGACGCTATGAAACGACCCTCCCCATCCAAGCGCACCATTTTTCCAGCCAACCGAGCTCTTCCCGCTACAAATCCAAATGTACCACTGGCATCTGGTACAGACTCTTTCGCTAAATGCCAACGCAAACTTATTGGCTGTTGTTCAGGTACAACCGCTTGGTCCAATACCACAGCCACACGTGGCAATAGGTGCACTACAGTACGTGTCACATCTGTATTTTCACCATACACTCCACTCAGATCGATTGCCCATGCTGCTCCACGCTCTTCATCAAATTTCGTCCACTTAAATTTCCCATTGTGTCCCTTAGCCTTTACAGAAACTCCGCCAGTATCATTTTCGCCAATCACAAATATATTGTGTCCAAATTGTTGATAGTTATAATAAAATTGGTAATTCCCGTTGGGATATCCTGGAGGCGAACCCAGATCCACGACCAAACGTTCTCCATAGCCATCCAAACACAACTGCCCCCAATCCGCATGACCATGAAAGGCTTCGCGCCCGGCTTTTCCATAGACCACCGAGGGAGTCGAAACTGGATCCCAAGAACTCCGACTACTGACCAACTTCCCTTGGTTTTGATAGGCCTTCGCTAATGGCAATATCCCTTGAGGCGATTGTGCTTTTAGACTGGCATCGTAATACAGCAACTCCAACGATCGATTGCGATGAGATGCCAACATTTTATGATTGTACTGCTCATAAAACCATTGTAACAATGGGTCCTGTGTTGCCCCAGCTACTGCAGCCGCAGGCACAACGACTGGAGGCATATCCGCCCCAGGATCACCAAACCCTGCGACACGACCTGGTGGGAACGTCATCTGCATATACCAGCGATAAAATTTTGTGATACGCTCGTCATCAAAAGGATTGCCTTCCTTCACTCCCGAATATTTCAATGCCAACAAGTAGCGGATCACATACGACATCGAACCTGCATACTGCACACTCTCATTGAATTCACCGTCTGGCCCAATAATATCCAAGTACGCCAGCATCTGGTCTAAGGAATTGTTAACCAACACTTCACTTTCAGGATGATCTCCCCCTAGCGCCATCCCTGCAATTCCAAATCCACCCAATACCACCGTCATCCAATTGCTGCGTCGACGCGACCATTGCTCCTTCGCTTCAAATCCTGCTTTATAAGGCTTAATCGCATAGCGATCCAAACCCTCAATAATATTTTTACGCTGCTCTGGCGTCAATTGTGTATATAACCAGTCATAGGCCAAAGCTACAGGCATCACCAATTGCCCATGCCGCAGATCTGCATTAAGCCCCTTATTTAAATGTGCTTGATCCGACCATTCAGGCCATTGCTCCTCATCAAACAGGGCCATAATTTGTGCTAAAGCCGAATCTACATACCGCTGTTCTTCAGTAACCATACCCACCATCGCCATATCCAAGATACGGTTGGCTGCTCTAGCCACGACGGTATAAGATCGGTTGCCTAAAACACGCTTCCCTTCTTTCAGTTGCATAGGCGTCACAACAGGCTGGGTTAAATACTCGTCCACTTGAGCGTGTAGTTCTTCCCATAACTGTTTGGCATGTCCAGATTGAATCCCCTTCCTTAAATCACTAAGTGACCGCAACCCTTCTTGAGGCGTGGCCGTCACAAACATCGACGGTCGAGTGCGATCCTGTAACCATTCAGTAGTATTGTCTGCATCCTCGCTCAACTCAGCACCATAGGAAATAGCAGCACTCAATACAATCAAACTGAAAACAACTTTTTGTATAGCTAACTTCATAATTGATTTCCTGAGAGTTATAAGGGATAAATTCTATAGATACTTGTATCATTGGGCGATATTGTGTTCAACTAGATGCATCAACTACGCGTCTTGACCTTTTACGACCATATTGACACAATGATGCTTCAATCTTGAACAAATGACATTGAGGAGAATATTGTGCTGGGCATCTTTGGGATAATTCTATCACTGGGACTCTTGATGTACTGGGCTTACCGAGGAATCAACGTTCTCATACTTGCACCCCTTCTATCCTTGTTGGCGGTACTTATAAGCGGTGAAGCTCCTTTATTAGCCACATATACACAGATTTACATGACAAGCCTGGGTGGGTATTTAATGAAGTACTTTCCCCTGTTTATGCTAGGCGCTATCTTCGGCAAGCTCATGGCGGACTCTGGTTCAGCAAAAGCCATTGCTCATTACATTGTTCAGCGATTGGGTTTACAACATGCCATATTAGCCATAGTCTTGTCGTGTGCCATTCTCACCTATGGCGGAGTGTCGTTGTTTGTTGTCGCCTTTTCCGTGTATCCAATTGCGGCGGCCTTATTTAGAGAATCGAACATTCCCAAACGATTTATTCCTGCTTCCATTGCACTGGGTTCATTTACGTTCACCATGACTGCACTTCCCGGCACCCCAGCCATACAGAATGCTATCCCCATGCCCTTTTTCGGAACAACACCCTACGCAGCTCCCATACTGGGCATCATCGGCGGCATCATAATGTTTTCTACAGGGATGTATTGGCTCAATCGACGTGCCCAAAAAGCGATCAATAAAGGGGAAGGATATGGCGATCATGCAGACGAATCCACGAATACCGATAATGATGCCTATATCCCCCATGTAGCCATCGCCATCCTCCCCATCTTGCTTGTAATCGGAGGCAACTTCATCTTCAGTAAATACCTGATTCCCAATTGGGATACATCATATCTTTCCGAAGATAAGTATGGAGCGATAGAATTAAAGTCCGTTATGGGATTATGGTCCATTATCTGTGGTTTAGTGATTGCAAATACTGCTCTGGTACTCGTGCACCTAAAACGTTGGAAAGACTTAAAAACATCCATCAATAGTGGCACCATGGACTCTCTACTTCCTATTTTCAATACGGCTTCAGAAGTGGGATACGGTATGGTCATATCATCCTTGGCAGCCTTTGTGATTATTCGCGATTATATGGTTAATCTAGCCCCTGGAAACCCTTTAATTTCCGAAGCCGTATCCGTCACCACATTAGCAGGAATAACCGGTTCAGCTTCAGGAGGAATGAGCATTACACTAAGCACATTGGGGGAGACGTATTTAGTGATGGCTGAGACTGCTGGCATTTCTCCTGAATTATTGCATAGGGTCGCTTCAATGGCTGCTGGCGGACTGGACACTTTGCCGCATAATGGAGCAGTGATTACTTTATTAGCGATCACCAAATTGACGCATAAAGATTCCTATGCAGATATTTTTATGGTGGCTGTAGTATTTCCTATTGTTGCAACCATCACGATCATCACATTGGGAAGTACATTGGGCACATTCTAAGACGACTTTTGCTTAAGTCGTTGAGCTATAGGAGACTCAACTTTTCCGGCAGCTCGTTGCCCACTTCCTTTGATACCTTTATCGCCCAAATCCCTTCGAGCCACTTCTGCAAGTTTTAATAAACGTTTCACAACCCTTGGATGTTCAGCCGCGACATTATTCTTGGATGCAATATCATCCACCACATTAAACAATAATGGTTCAGTCGGTTGACCGGAATGTATATGTGGATGACGTGGATTCCCCTGCACTGGTAAAAACAATTTCCATTTACCCGACCGTACTGCTTGTAGTTGGTCTTCCTGATAATAATAAAAGGCTTCATAAGGCGAACGAGCTCTTTTTTTACCGTGCAATAAGCGACGTATATTATGCCCGTCAATAGTCCGCGAAAGGGCGATAGGATTTCCTGCTAATTCATTAAATGTTGGCAATAAATCCATAGTTGAAACCAACTCGTTACACACCGTCCCTGCGGGTACTGTCCCCGGTTGCCATACAATTGTCGGTACTCGAACCCCCCCTTCGCTGGTGGTATACCCCCGACCATGCAAAGGTAAGTTCGATCCGCGACTCAAATCATTTGGATCATTATTAATTGGGGCGCCGTTATCCGAGGTCCAGATCACAAAGGTATCTTTTGCAATCCCCAGTTCAACTAACTGATCCAACATCACACCCAAAGACCAGTCCAACTCTTCGATTGCATCGCCCCAAGGTCCATTGTGACTCTTGCCACGAAATGCCTCGCTTGAAAATGGTGTACTTGTACTTCCGGGCATAGCCTGAGGGAAGTACAAAAAAAACGGTTCTTCTTTATGCGCAGCAATCCAGTCCATCGCACGTTCTGTATAGCGTTTGGTCAAGCCATTGCGATCACAAGGAGCTTCGACGACTGTTTCGTTTTCCATGAGCGGTAATGGAGGCCAATGCGAACCATCTTTCCTCCACACTCGTTCCGTCATATCATCGGAATACGGTACCCCAAAAAACCAATCAAAGCCCTGTCGAGTCGGTAAAAATTCTGGCTGGTCACCCAAATGCCATTTCCCCACCATTGCTGTAGCATACCCCTGCGCTTTAAGCACTTCAGCAATGGTCACTTCATCGGGATGTAGGCCATAAGGCGATATAGGGCGCAATACCAAGCCATCACGCGGATTCGTATGCATCCCCACACGCTGTGAATAACTTCCCGTCATTAAACTCGCCCGCGATGGGGTACACACACCCGCTGTCACATTGAAGTGAGTAAACCTTCGCCCCTCGCGTGCCATGCGATTTAAATTAGGTGTTCGATGCAGCTCAGATCCAAAGGGTTCAATATCGCCATAACCCAAATTGTCACAGTAAATAATGATGAAATTGGGTGGGCGTTTATCGGCTTGAGCGATTGAAACAAAACTTAATCCCAAGAACACAATAAACATCCATCGCATCATACAGCGAATCCTCATTCAACATTAAACCGTGACTTACGCAGTTTCGGAAGTGGTATCTGCTCGATCTTTAAACAAGACAACAAAAATAATTAATACAACAAAAAGATACATGACTGGCAACATCCAAAACTCTTTCCACTGCGCAAAATTGCCCGTATCCGTTACTACTTCTCCAAAGTAATAACTCACAAAGACTTGCGAACTAATAAAGAAGGCTATCCCCTGAGTAAATACCGTAAGCAATCCTTGAGCTTGAGCCCGAACACTTTCGTCAACGTGCTGATCAACATACAAATATCCAGAAATAAAAACAAAGTCATACGAAAAGCCATGCAACAAAACACCGATCAACAATAAATACATCACCATTTGTCCATCAGACTGTCCCCCCTCCAAAATACCCGCAGTGCTGGAAAAAATGTAATAGCGCAATATCCAACACACAATGCCCAAGGCAAAGGTCCATTTAATACCAAATTTCTTCAGGAAGAAAGGCAGAATAAACAGCAGTACAGGCATCTCTGCAATTTGCCCCCATGTTTGAAATGCAGAAGTCTTTTCAATGCCAGCTACCCCTAGAAAAGTAGCTAAATTAGCCCAGTAGGGCATAAACGCGACACAAATGAGCAGTGATATAACCATAAATACAGCAAAGGAAAATATTTTAAAGTAATGAAATGTTCCTGCACCAATCATATCTCCCAGCGACACTTTACCCTCTTGCCCAGAAGGCGGTGTCGCAGGTAAATAAAAGGAATGCATCCCCGCAATAAATGCAGCAGCGGCGGCAACATAGCACTGCTTAGCAGAAGTATCAAATTTAAAAACAAAACTAACTGCAAGTCCGGCTACAATCCAACCGAATGTCCTAAAAAAAGCCACTCGAGGAAAATTTTTCTCTGAGTCTTCCAAATGTTTTAACGCAATCGTATTCGACAAACTAAGCACAGGCATAAAGCATAAAGTATGCAGAAATAAAAAAATCAAAAACAACGTCGATGTTTCAGGTTTCGCGACACTAGGTGCGATAACCATAAAAACCCCCGAAAGCATCAGGCAAATACCCTGCAACTTTTCAGCATTCATAAAGCGATCAGCGATTATCCCAATAAAAAATGGCGTTACAATTGCTGCAATAGGAGTTGTGGAATACGCCCAACCGATAGCAGAGGCCGACATACCCGCCTCACTCATAAAACGCCCAATTCCTGCGAACCATGCGCCCCAAGTAAAAAAGATAAAGAACATCATGATGCTTAGGCCCATAAAGTGACCGGACTGTTTTTGTTCCGCTTCGCTCATTGAACAGATCCTTATAGATGAGACGACTAATCGTAAATAGAGTGCATAAGCCTCTACCCTACACGACCTTGCGTATAAGGTCAATGCTGCTTTTTTAATCGTATGGTATCTGTGATACGGTATAGATAACGTGGAATTAATAGGAACAAATTATAGCTACATGCGAAAACATCTTCGAATATACTGCTACAACATACTTATTATTGGGCTCTGCGGGTCAATCAACGCATTCGCACACCCAACCCTATCCGATTCAATCGGCCACTCCAGCACCCTAACCATAGGCGCCCAGTACATCGATGCCACTGTTGAGTTGACCTTCCTTGGTACTCATGCGCAGATCAAACGCCGTGAGCTGGACTTAAATAAAGACGGACACATCGAGTCATCTGAATTAAAGGCCTACAGTCGATCACTCCTGCCAAAAGCAGCAAAGTATATTCGCCTCAAACAAGGCCAAGCCCCCCTCGATCTCATCAGTTTATACGATCCTGAAATCGATGTAGGTTCCACACGAGACATCAGCACCACACCCGTCACCATTCGCATCTCTTTTTTCACCAGCACCCCAAAAAACATAACCACACAAAATCAGCTTTCATTACATGACACCTTTTACTCTGGTATTCCCGGTATTTATCGTCATTCGGTATTGGGCACAGATGGACTACACACAACACTCATCAGTCAGCCCATGATTAGCCATAAGCCCAGTACAAAAAAACAAACGTCCGTTTTAAAAGTCACCGTAACCCCCGCTACCCCAAAAGAATTAACCTCATAATCGACGGAGCCCCTCATGTATAAAATAATCATTTCATCATGTGCACTTTTACTTACGTGCACCTTCGCATTTGCACAACAAACCAAGATCACAGGCGCAGAAGATTTGGCTGGTGCCTTTGCACAACACCATTCACGAAGTTTACCCAACACCGACCGTGCGACACTAAACATCCTAAATCGACAACTCCGCGATGCTTCCCGCGCATACCGAGATGCCACCACCGACGAACAAAAGCAGCACGCTGCCCAACAAACTCAAGACGCTTCCAATGCACTCATAGAGCTATTGGACAACAGCTCATTAGTACGTCCCCTTGCTTTACCGGCTTCCCCTCAAACCCTTGTAAAGCTAGGCCCAGTTGAAATGTCTGGTGACCGCGGCATGCTCCTTTTCAAGGTTACGCATGGAACCGGAAAGTCCATCCGGGCACTTACCAGCGAATTTGATTTTTTTGACGGTCGTTCTACCCTTGA
>CALLLL010000113.1 GCA_938082445.1 uncultured bacterium | reverse complement strand
GGAAGTGCAGTTCCGTTCCGGGTCAGTCAATTATTCTTGCATATGCTAAATGCAGGGTTGGTATGTGTTTTGTGCCGTCGAATGGTAAAAGGAACGGACAATGAAGCGATTGCTTTAACTGGCGGAGTGCTTTTTGCTGTACATCCAATTACGCTTGCAGCAGTAGCTCCATTAACTGAACGCAGTGTGTTGTTGGCAACTTTTTTTGCTCTACTAAGCTTGGTGTTGTATGTGAAGGCCTCTGATGAGGATGGCATGAAGTGGTCTACTTATGTCGTTTCGTTGATTGCATTTGGAATGGCTTGGAGTTGCGGCATTTGGACTTGGATTGTGCCGTTGTTGGTTATCATACTTACGGTTGTTCAATCTGGTTTGAGTGGTCTTAAATCTTCGTCATTGAAAATCCTTGGCTTTATTGTAGTCGCGTTCATGTTGATAGCGCATCGGTATGTGTTGGCGGAGGTTCCAGCGACATCGCTACATACAGCCGGGTTGATGAATGAAGCGAGTAACACGTTATTGGTCGTGAAGGCATGGTTATTGCCCGGCAGTGCGCCGCGTATTTTACCTGAATATACTTCAATCGCAGGATTATCAATTCCATTTGTCGCGATGCTGATCGCTGGAGCGGCTTTGTTGCTGCGTTGGCCTTCGTTGGCATGGGCATTATTATGCCCTGTACTTGTACTGGCTGGATTTGGATTGGCAGTCTCTTCGGATGCGTTTGATTTAACTCATGCGTACCCAATAGGCGCAGGCATTGTATGTTTGCTGCCCATCGTGTTGAGTAAAGTGCCACAAGGAAAAGCCCGTAATGGCGCCGGCCTTGTGGTGGCTGGGTTTATTTTAGTGAGCTTGTTTATGACTCATTTAAATACAACCGAATGGAAAGATGAAGAATATTATTGGTCGATGGCTCAAAGCGATTGTGACACGTGTTTCGAACCTAATGTACGGTTGGCGACATTGTATAATGAGCGGGGGCAAGAGGCTATTCGTAGTGATGATGGGGCTCAGCCAACGGCGTCTCAAATTGATGCCGCTAAACGACATTGGAGCCAAGCAGAGTCATTTTATTTATTGGCTCGTCAAATTGAACCGAGTGCTATTGAAGTAATTCGCCCTTTGGCTGAAGTGTTGGCTGGTCAAGCTAAGATGGATGAGGCCATTGTAACCATGGAGACCTGGTTAAGCCGTTCTACACAGGATGTGTCGGCTACGCGAATGTTGGCTAAATGGTATGGTCAGCGTGGTGTGAATAATAAATCATTTGAGGATTTTCATGCTGCGGTTGGTTTGTATACTCGACTGGGCCAAATAACTGAATTAAGCGAAGCGGATTATATTGAGTATGGTGTGTTGTTATATCGATTGGGTGACTTTACGAATGCTGCATTGCATCTACAGAGGATTAAGACTCCTAGTTTGCGAAAACAAGCAGAAGGTATAATTGCTGAGTTGAATCCGCGTATCAAGGAATTGAACGAACTTCAAACAGCATTGCAGTCTGTACCTCAATCGCCCACGCCGGTACCGCGTATCGATGTACTGCGATTGCAAACAAAAAAGAAATTAGCCAAAGGTGATCTCCGTTTGGCGATGTATTTCGCTGAGGAAACACTGCGCAGCAGTGCTACGGGGTGGGTTCCTGAAGATTGGTACCAGTTAGGGCATATATATGGGCTGCAAGGTGCATGGGATACTTTTGTTGCGCATTGGCCTGCCCCTGAATCTTTTGCTGCACCGTGGCAAGAGTTGGCTACGTATTGCGTATCCCAGAAAAATTGGAATACTGCACTGGTGGCGATGATGCGCCGTCCCGTGTTACCGGGAGCGAATCCGCAGGCAGAAGCCTTTTTGACTTTGAGTAACTTGGCTATACAAGCCAAGGATTACGTACAAGCATCTCGGTTACTGCAAGGAATGATGCAACAATTCCCTCAACGGTATGAGCCTTGGCTACTGATGGGGGATGTGGCTTATCTAAATACACAAATGGCCGCGAAAGAGAAAACTGAATTGATGCGCACCTGCATACGTGAAGCTCAGGCGCGTGGCGCATCGGAAGCGGCTATTCAAGCCTTGCGTGATAAAGCGGGGTTGAAGGAAGACATTACAGATTCGCTCGCACCGAGTATTATTCGATAGCAAGATTGATTAAACCCATCAAACGATGAACCCATAGAAAGAGAGATTGTAAATACAATGGAAATTATTATTCAACCCAATGCCGATGCCGCTGCATCGCTGGTCGTGAAAATGGTCGAGCAAACGGTAAGGCAAAAACCCAATGCAACTTTGGGTTTAGCGACTGGGCGTACCATGGAAGTGGTGTATGACAAGCTTGCTGATAAACATGCCAGTGAAGGGTTGGATTTTTCTGGGTGTTCTACCTTTAATTTGGATGAATATATCGGATTGCCAGCGGAAGATGTGAATTCGTATCGCTATTACATGAATGAGCTTTTGTTTAAACAAATCAACATAGATTTAGGGAACACATATCTTCCCAATGGTGTGGCCGAGGATATTGATGCAGAATGTGAGGTATATGAGCAGCGTATCGCGGAGTTGGGCGGTATAGATTTTCAATTGCTGGGTATCGGGAGCACGGGACATATCGGGTTTAATGAACCTTTGTCGGCGTTGCGTTCGCGTACACGCGCAAAAGCATTGACTCCGGAAACGCGTGAGCAAAATGCACCGATGTTTGACAATGACCTGAATGTGGTACCTAAGCGTGCCATCACGATGGGGGTCGGCACTATATTGGATAGTTATCGGTGTGTCTTATTGGCGACGGGCAAAGCCAAGGCTTCTATCGTAGCTCAGGCTACGGAAGGTCCTGTCACATCAATGATTTCCGCGAGCGCGTTGCAATTGCATCCACGGTGTACGATTGTGGTAGATGAAGATGCCGCTACGGAATTGATTAATACAGAATATTATCGTTGGATATTTGCCAACGAACCTGAGTGGCAAGAATTTCAGTAGGTCCATGTTGAAGTAGCCGTGGAATGTTAACCTGAAGCAGGTCGAATTGAGAGGGTGGACGTGATGAATGAATGGTTAGAATCGGTTAAATTGGCCTTTACAGATGAGCAAGGGGTGGAATGCATTCGGCGGTTATTATGTGCTGTTGCATTGTCTGCGATTGTTGGCTATGAGCGCCAACGTAAAGGGCGCGCTGCAGGAATTCGTACACACATCTTAGTGTGTCTCGGTGCAGCACTCTTGATGATTTTGTCGGATGAGTTCGCGAATGAGTGGATGCAAAGCGGGGCCACAGTGTGGATGGATCGCGGACGGATTGCACAGGGGATCATTACCGGAGTGGGTTTCTTGGGTGCAGGCACAATCGTTAATCATGGACGCGATCAGCATGGGCTGACGACTGCAGCAATGATTTGGTTTGTCGCGGCTGTGGGAGTAGCTGCCGGGGCGGGAATGTATATGCTGGCGACCTTATCGACTTTACTGGCAACATTTATCGTGATGATATTGGATACACCTTATGGTCTGAAGGGGCGTGTGTATTATACATTGAATGTGACGATGAAGTCGGGCGACATGAATATGGACTCTTTAATCGAACGCTTACGAACGCAGAAAAAGATTAAGGTGAAGGCCAATGGGGTTGTGCTGGATCGAGAGAACGATCGCGTATCCATCGATTTTTTGATTGGGACAAAATCCGATGCGCAACACCTAGCAGTTCAGGAATCGGTAATTAAGTTAATTCCTGAAGCGATTACGATTGATTTACGGTATTAATTGGGGCGATTGGGAGCCAGGATCAATGCATTGCTGAATCACTCTATTTTTGCTTGAGATAGGTCTTGAATGCTATACTTCGTCGTTTCCATGATGCTCATTTAGCGTGTGTTTAAGCGGGTTTTATGGGAATGAGTTGAATTTCAGTATGCCTTTGGGCGGATGAGGAGCGACAGGTGTCGCATGAACGTACAGAAGCCATTGTGCTTAAGGCGATCGACTTTAGCGAGTCGAGTTGTATTGTTACCTTATTTTGCCCTGAGCGTGGACGATTGACCTGTATGGCCAAGGGCGTGAAACGACCCAAAAGCCAATTGGCAGGACTGTTGGATAGCTTCAATCGTATTGAAGCCATTTATGGATGGAAAGAGTCGCGTTCGGTGCAGCAGTTGTTCGATGGCAGCTTACTTGAACGGTATGCGGGCATCAAAAGCGATTTGGAAAAGTCAGTGTATGGGGCATTTCTGTTGGAGCTGATGTATCGCATCGCTCATGAGAATGAGCCGTCTCATGATTTGTTTGATGTGTATGTCGATGGCATGACTCAGTTGGATGACTGGTCGGGCAATGTGTGTGTGCATGTCGCTTGGCAGTTGGTTCAGTTATTGTCGGTTGCGGGATATACACCTGCCTTAGTGGAGTGTTGTGGCTGCGGTCAGGAAGTCCAGTTGGATGGTGGCTTCAGTTATGAAGGCGGTGTGACTTGTGGCACGTGTATCTCGGATGCACAGATGGATCGCGGCACGTTGAAAACGCTTCGCGCATTAATGGGCGGTGAACAGAGTCCCAGTATGGTGGGGGGAGAGAATGCCTTTCGCTTATTGCGGTATTTTGCTTCACGGCAATTGGAATGTGACTTTAAGAGTGCACGGGTCATCGAACAGATGTTCAGTGCTTAATGAATGTATATAGATTAGTTTAGAAAGCAAAATTTTGGATTCAACACCCGTAAAAAATATACGTAATTTTTGTATTATCGCGCACATTGACCATGGTAAATCGACTTTGGCCGATCGCTTATTACAGTTCACCGGTACGGTGGGTGATCGGGAGATGAAAGAGCAAACGCTGGATTCGATGGACTTGGAGCGTGAGCGAGGCATCACGATTAAATCGGCCGCGGTGCGTATGGATTACACCGCCGACGATGGTGAAACCTATACTTTGCACCTCATTGATACACCGGGCCACGTGGATTTCTCGTATGAAGTTGAGCGTAGCTTGGCGGCGTGTGAAGGGGCATTGTTGATTGTGGATGCCGCGCAGGGCGTTGAAGCGCAAACACTGGCGAATATGTATAAGGCGGTGAATCAAGACCTTGAATTGATCCCCGTGATAAATAAAATTGATCTGCCAAGTGCTGATATCGATATGGCGAAAGAACAGATTGAAGATGTGCTTGGGCTTGATAGTGATTTGGCGGTGGAAGCCAGTGCGAAGACGGGCATTGGAACGAAAGATGTTCTTGAAGCGGTAGTTAAGCATATTCCAGCACCGATTGATGGACGTGGTAAGCCTTTACGTGCGCTGATCTTCGATGCTCAGTATGATTCCTATCGCGGGGTGATTGTCTACTTCCGTGTCGTCGATGGCCGTATTGAGCCAGGCATGAAAATTAAAATGATGTCCAATGGCGAGAAATTTGATGTGACCGAAGTGGGGGCATTTGCTCCGGCGATGTCACCGCGTAAATTTTTGGAGGCCGGTGAAGTAGGGTACATGACCTGTAGCATTAAGACGCTGGAAAGTACCACGATTGGTGATACTGTAACTACAGTGACCAATCCAGCTGAAGAGGCGCTTGAGGGCTATGAAGAAGTGAAACCGGTGGTGTTTTGCGGAATGTATCCGGCTTTGGCCAATGACTTTAGTGATTTCCGTGATGCATTGGAGAAATTGCGTCTGAACGATGCTTCGTTTACCTATCAAGCCGATAGCTCGGATGCATTGGGCTTAGGGTTCCGTTTGGGATTCCTAGGGTTGTTGCATATGGAAATTATTCAAGAACGCTTGGAGCGTGAATTTGGTCTGACCTTGGTCACGACTGTACCGAACGTGTCGTATACCATCACGCAAACCGATGGGAACGTGTATACGATTGAGAATGCATCGAAAATGCCTGCGGTTTCTGAAATAGAATCGATTGAAGAGCCTTTTATTGAAGCGGATATTATGTGTCCGACGGAATACCTAAGCACAGTAATTGAGATGTGTAAGAAAAAGCGCGGTATTCATGTGCGGGTTGATTATATTGATAGCCGTCGTTGTATGGCTGTTTACCAGATGCCCTTGGCTGAAATCGTGATGGATTTTTACGATAAGCTTAAATCCTATACTCGAGGTTATGGCTCTTTGGAGTACCGCATTATTGATAAGCGTGCAGGAAATTTGGTGCGCCTTGATATTTTATTGAATGGTGAGCGGGTTGATGCGTTGTCATGTATTATTCACCGTGAACGTGCGGTTTGGACTGGAAAAATGCTGTCGGCTAAGTTGCAAAAATTAATCCCGCGCCAACAGTTTGAAGTCGCAATTCAGGCGGCCATTGGTGGAAAAATTATTGTACGCGAGACTGTGCGTGCGATGCGTAAGAATGTGACAGCAAAATGTTATGGTGGGGATATATCACGTAAGCGTAAGTTGCTGGAAAAACAAAAAGCCGGCAAGAAGCGTATGCGTCAAGTGGGTAGTGTTGAAGTGCCGCAGGAAGCCTTTATGGCGTTGCTAAAAGTCAATGAAGACGATAATTAACGAGTGAGGGAATTGGGTTTGAGCGCATCGGATAAACACGTTGAAGAGCAGGTATATACTGAACCGAAACAAGAGTCGTTTTTTGTTGAGTGGGGTCGGTGTATTGCTATAGCGGTATTTCTTTCATTGTTGGTGCGTTGGCCGATTTTAGAACCGTACAAAATCCCTTCAGGTTCGATGGAACCTACTTTTGTGCCGGGTGATCGGATCTTTGTAGATAAACATGTCTATGGCCTTCGGTATCCGTTTAATGGTTTACGAATTCCATTCACGTTAACAACTCTTTGGTATTCAGATGGACCCATTATAGATGGTAAGGATGTTGAGCGTTGGGACATCGTTGTATTTAAAGCGGTCGAAAAAAATGTTGAACACGATACACTGGTGAAACGTGTAGTGGGATTGCCGGGTGAGAAAGTGTTGATTCGCGATGGTCAATTATTGATTAATGGCGAAGTGATGCCGATTCCGGATTTTATGCCGCCGGTTGAATATACGCAGGCTTATAATTCGAATAGCTATGGGCTTATTGATGATGATGCGCACAGCGTAATTCCTGAAGGCCATTATTTCATGTTGGGCGATAATAGCGCTTACAGCCGTGATGGGCGATGGTTCGGATTTGTACCAAAAAATCATCTGCTCGGGCGGGTGACAAGTATTTGGTTCCCTAAATCAAACTGGCGTGACTTTACAGGCTACACGGGCTCTATTTATTGGCGTGGCTTTTGGGTGATTTTCGGGCTCTATTTAATTTGGCGTACAATGTTTGGGCGTTCATGGAAATTACGGCGTACTTTGATGGGTGGATTGCTGAATAAAGGCGATCATGTGTTTATTCGATTCTCTATGGGATTTCCATTTCCATTCTTGGGATTCCGTCTGACCCCAGGACGAGAATTGCAGCGTGGGGACATTGTGATGTTTCGCAGTAAGAATTATAAGGGTCGTGATGAAGGTTTGATCGGTGTGGTGGCCGGTCTGCCGGGTGAGCGTGTACATATCCAGGATGGAGCGTTACGCATCAACGAGAAGGCTGTAGAGGGGCCTTGGGATTCTCAATCGTATCCGTTGGAAGATAAAGAGAAGGATACATTTGGGCGTTCTAAAAGTAAAGATGCGTCGCATGTACCTGAAGGACATGTGTACATATTGACAAACGATGGTTGCGCGAATGAAGATAGTCGTGTGCTGGGCTGGGTGTCCCGTGGAGAGATCATCGGAACGGTGTCGGGTGTGTGGTGGAAAAAGAAAGCGGCTAAGCCGGTAGGTGAAGCGAACTAGAGCAGATTGCCTTCGGCCAATAAAATGGCTACTTGGGCAGCATCGTCGAAGGTGTAATTGAATTCGATGGTGTTATCGTTCCATTCACTACCGCCACTTATCGTGATGCCGTGCGTGGCTTCGAGCCGTCGACCCATTTCGGCGAAGAGTTCTTTTATGCCACCGTGCAAGGTGCCTACACCAATTTTGTTCTTATTCTCTGCCTGTATCTCAATGCCTATATATACCTGTAGAACATTGTCGGGTGATATATCGATATGGGCGCGAATACTGATTACAAACTGGAATGAGGCCAATAACTTTTTGTGGTCATCGCCAAAGTCCAATCCATGAGTCGCCATAAAAGAGGCCATGCTGAGATAGGCTTGCCCCGCTCGATTATCGAAGACCAATTCCGCGAAATGATCGCCCGATAGAGACAAGGTAGTAAGGGGTCTTTGATCGCCCCATTGGTAAAAAACAACTTCGCTGGTTGTGGTGTCCGGGGGGACGCTGCCTTTGGCTACGATAAGCCCTGCTTCTGGATGAGAGGCCGTCTTTTGATTCCATTGGATGTTTTTATCGAGGCTACTCAGTTCGTGTGATTGGAGGATGTAGTTGGCTGCTTTGCTCAAATGGGGCATGGAAGTGTAGCAGGAGACATCGATGTTATCGCTTGTGGTGCCTTCGTAGAAGAACGCCCCCATTTCATAAGGGAGCATGCGATTGAAAAACCACTGTGGGATACTACGCCCGCTTTGGTGTTCAGCGATAGCATGGGTGAAATCAGGGGCTAATTGCGGTTGGACAAGCACTTGAATATTGGGCTTGTCGGTGTAATCACTTCGATCGACACGCGGAGCCGAGTGTATAAATGCCAATTGCCATTCTGCGATCAGCAGTACCAGAAACAGGAGTATTCCCATTACCAGAGCGATCATTTTGAGTTTGGATGCCTTAGATTCCATGGAGCATTATGGTACGCCAATAAGGGGACAGAATCCAGTTGCGGTCAACTGAATTATAGAATATAACGATTGTTGGTAAGGAAAAGTTTACGCGTCGATTTCGGAGGCGTTCACGATAATTTTGTTTACCAGCCCGTAATCGAGCGCTTCTTCAGCACTCATCCAGAAATTACGCTCTGAGTCTTTGGCTACTTTGTCTTCTGGTTGTCCTGTTTCTTCGGAGATAAGGGCATTGATGCGTTTACGAATTTTTAGGATTTCTTGTGCCTCAATGCGGATATCGGAGGCTTGACCGCCTGCTCCACCGCTGGGTTGGTGAATCAGGTACCGTGTGCCGGGCAACGAATAACGGTGTTCTTTAGGTGCGCCGAAGAATATGGGGACAGCGATACTGGCAACCCATCCAGCACCAATGGTGATGACGGGGGATTCGATAAATTTCATGACGTCGTGGATGGCGTATCCGGAATCGACGTGTCCGCCAGGCGAGGAAACGATGACTCGGATAGGGTCGTTACTTTCGGCGTTGAGGGCAAGCAGTTGGGCAATGGCTTTGGCTGCGACGTCTTGGTCAATTTGACCGGTAATAACAACAGTACGCGCCTTGAGCATGAGTGCGCCCATGTTGCTTTCTTCTGCTTTTTCTTCTTCTTTTTTGTCGTCTTCGTTGTTCCACATAGACCGATATATTCCCATCGCTGTTTGAGCGGTTTGTTGCTATTAATAAGGTACTATTGTGCCATTCCAGCCCCAATGGGTTCAACCTACTTTCTGTATACTTATGGGGTGTAGGCAAATAAATCCAGTGCTAAATTACCGTTTTCGATATTGTGAGAGGGCTGAATTAAGGTGAAACAAGCTCAATATCGATCCATTTACGGACTGAATTGATGAGTTTAATTGATTGAGCCTGTTTGAGGTCGGATTTGCTGATGCTACGTTCTTGAATTTTACCTTGCGCGAGGAGTTCTGCGCGGTATGTGCCTGAGAGTAGGCCGGAATCGACGGGTGGAGTGAACCATTGTCCATCGATTTGGACCACGACATTGGCACGGGAGCTTTCTGTGATTTCGTCTCGTTCGTTCCATAGGAGAACATCGTCGCCGTCAATGTGAGCCAAGGCCTCGTTGTATACCTGTCGATGTGTGGTTTTATGGTAAAGAAAAACGTTCGTAGACTGTACAGGATGGTGGGCGAGGGATAGGCGTTGGCGTGGAAGCGTTTCGGCTGGGTTTGAGTCAATCTTAATGGAGCCGTTACGTGCGAGTAAAACTCGGACTTTATGGGGAACTTTATTACTGGGTTGTGCTTTGGTTAATGCCTTATGCAGTTCTTCTTCGTCTAAGGGGTAGCCGAAATAAGCTGCGCTTTGTGCCAAGCGTTCGAGGTGACGATCAAGTAAAAAATACTCTCCATCCCATAACATAGACTCGATTATATCGAAGCGTGGTTTAGGGTTTGTCACTACAGCAGC
>CALLLL010000112.1 GCA_938082445.1 uncultured bacterium | reverse complement strand
TCAACTGTATTAAGTGATGAATCACCGGCAAAAATTGCTGAGGTGAATCTTGAGATTACTTCTGCGGATTGGCCTGAATTTCGTGGAGAGAAACGCGATGGTCAAGTGCGCAACGTTAGCTTTAATCAAGATTGGTCAACGCCCCCTAATGAGCTGTGGCGAAAAGCAGTGGGGGTAGGATGGTCGTCGTTTACAGTGATAGGGGATTATCTATTTACACAAGAGCAACGGGGTAAAAAAGAAGGAGTCGTTTGCTATTTAGTGACAACTGGGGAGGAGATATGGCTAAGCACCATTGAAGAATCATTTGAGGAAATCATGGGCAATGGACCGCGTGCTACACCTACATATAAAGACGGTCGGCTCTATGTTCAAGGGGCTACCGGCGTTGTGCAATGCCTTGATGCCCGCACAGGTAAACAAATTTGGCAAAGAGACTTGCGTATTGATGCCAAAGCTGATGTTCCGCAATGGGGCTATTCAAGCTCACCATTGGTTGTGAGTAATCGTGTGATACTGTATGCTGGTGGTACTGATGATACTAGTGTGATTGCATACGATAAAGATACTGGAGACATAGCTTGGAATACAGGAAAAGGAAAAACAGGATACGCATCCGCACAACAAGTAAGCATCAATAATGTTCCGCAAGTTTTGCTCACCAGTAATTTTGGTGTAGAGTCATTTGTCGCAGAAACTGGTGAAGTGCTCTGGGGACACGAATGGCGAGCAAAATCAAATCCCCGCGTAGTTCAGCCATTGCTTACAGAAGATGGCGGAATCCTTATCGGTACCCCCGGAGGTCAAGGTACACGTCGTATACAAGTTGCCAAGGAAGGTGATACGTGGGCCATTGAGGAGCA
Source organism: uncultured bacterium (assembly GCA_938082445.1). Lineage (GTDB taxonomy): Bacteria > Hydrogenedentota > Hydrogenedentia > Hydrogenedentales > DTSJ01. The sequence goes on along the minus strand of CALLLL010000112.1, from coordinate 5,252 downwards.
ATGGACCACTCGAAAATTTCGTCCGTATTTTAACGACATGATCATATACGAAAATTATTGTTACGGCTTTGATGGTGACCGTTTAGTATGCATAGATACCGCAACCGGTGACATGAAGTGGAAAAGCGATCGCATCGGCGGACAAATGATTTTGGTTAAAGATATGGGGATGTTGCTCGTGTTAACTGAAGAAGGTAAAGCACTATTGGTGAAAGCCCAACCCGAAGCATACACAGTACAAACTGAATTCCAAGCGATTAATGGTAAAACATGGAATCATCCAGTGATTGCTGATGGGCGACTTTTTGTCCGGAACTCCGAAGAAATGGCCTGTTACGAATTGGGGCCAGCATAGTCGCTTAGATTGGGCAAAATCCACATTCATACTGAAAACAAAGCCTATTAGATTGTTTTTGCAAGAAAATATTTTTCTTGTTGACAAAGGTAACAACTTGTTGTATATTGGCTTCATCTTGTTATGTTTCTTGTTTTGGGAGTACTATTATGAGCACAAAATTATCTACCTTGGAATGGGCCATCATGGAGGTGCTTTGGGCAAAAGCACCTTTGAGTGCAAGCGAAGTGTATGAAATATTACCTAACAAACATGAATGCCATGTGAAAACAGTGCGATCATTGTTGGATCGGATGCTGAAAAAAGAGGCGGTCCATCGCGAGAAAAAGCACGGTGTATGGATATTCCATCCGGCCTTGGAAAAAGAAGCTTCGTTACTTAAAGAAAGCCAATCCTTTCTCCAGCGTTTTTTCAGTGCACAACCGGTTCCCTTGATTGCGCATCTTGTGGAGAATGATGTTCTCTCGGATCAAGAGTTGGAGCAATTACGTCAACTTATCGACAACCGAAGTTCAGGTGTAGAGGAGGAAGCATCCAATGAATAACTTCCTCGAACAAAGTGTGCAAACAATACTTCAGTTATCATTGCATGCAAGTGGAATCGTTGTTTGTGTAGTGATCATTCAATGGTTATTGAGTGATAAATTAACCGCACGATGGCGTTATGCATTATGGGCGATTGTGGTAGCACGATTATTACTTCCTTGGAATTACGAGGCCGCTGTTCTTGCGCCCAAACCCTTGGCGATGGAAATATCTGAATCAGTTAATTATCCCCTGCAAGAAGCAGGTCCGCTGGAGCAAGAAGAATATATACCTCTCAATGCTGAACCGGTATTTCAAGCAGAACTGGTGCAACACAATCAAAGTGAAGTCGCACCAGTACCCATTTCAGCATCAATGGTTGAGGATACTGAGAAGTCATCCTTATCGCTATGGGTGGGACTAGGGGCAATCTGGTTGTTCGGTGCGTTCGCTTTACCGATGGTAATTCTTATTCAGCATATAAGACTCTCTCGCCAGGCATTACTCTATTCAAGTACGCCACCTGAATGGGTACTCGATACGTTAGAGAGTTGTCGAAAAGAATTCGGATTTGTAGCATGGCCAACAATACATATGTGTGATCAGGTTCATACCCCCACATTGATGGGAGCAATTCGCCCTAAAATCCTCCTTCCATCGTCATTGGTCGAAAAATCTTCCCCCGAAGATATGCGTTTATTTCTTTTACATGAAATGACACATTTGAGGAGTGGTGATATTTGGTTCAGTTGGCTATGGTGTATCGCTTTTTCATTGCATTGGTTTAATCCAGTCATGTGGTGGGTGGGGACGCGCATACACAAAGACCGCGAGCTTGCCTGTGATGAAAGTGTACTGCGTAGTATTGGGGAAGAAGCCAAAGACGAATATGCCCATGCCCTATTGCATGCTATAGAAAATTTATCCGAGCAGCAATCAAAAAGCTTCAGATTTGGCCTTGCAGGGATTGCAGAAGATCAATCTGAAATTGCCCGACGCATTGAATCCATACTGGCGCCGATTGTACGCAATAAACGCATTCGTGTAATAGGAGCCTCTTTGACCATGTTGGTTTTATGTGCTTCATTCATTTATTTTGTTCCATCCGAGCGCACCATTCAGGCTGAAGAACAAAATGTTCAAAACGCATTAAATTTGGAAGAGATGATTCAAGCCATTGATGAGAAAATGGCTGTGATTAAAAATAGTAAAGTTAATCGTGATGCCTATAAAGACAAAAAAACATTGGATACAATCTATATCCAATCAGTGAAGAAGGGAGTGTATACTCCCAAAGAGCTTACAAACTTACAAGATCGTTTGTCTGGATATTTGCGTCAACACAAAGATGATCAGGATTATGTCTGGCGGATATTGCATTTACAGGCGAAGGTAGCCAAAGATATCCCCTTTGAAGGTGTTGGGATGACACCATGGGAAACCTTGCAAGAAAAAGCACTTGAGCATTACCCGACTAAACGATACTCGATGCCCTCTAAACACAGTAAATTTCAACACTTAGTCAATGAAATGGCCATGATGATATGGGATCGAGAAGGATTTGATGCTGCTGAAAAGTGGATTCTCGAAAAATGGGAAACTGGTCCGCGCTTTGTTTATTTTTATCCACACCCGTGGGAGTTGCGTATAACCGAAGAAAAAATATCTGTAGATCGCTTAGTAAAACTCAGAAATACTATGCAGAATAAATCGCAAATTTCTTTAAGAACAGTAGAAATAATAGTAGGTCTCAAGGGCTACCTGTATAACGATAAAGTGTACACAGAACCGAAAGCGTTAAGAGAGAAACTAGCAACAATTAAGGAGCCCTCTAGTCATTTTATTGCGATGGGGATCACCAGTGAAGATATTTCACTCAAACAATTCCGTGAGTCCCAAAAAGTACTCATGGCTATTACAAAAGAATTGGGCTTCGATCACTTTAGTGATATAGGTGTGCAAAAGGTGGTGAGAGAAGATTTTGCTTGGAATCATAATGGTGCTTATCGTCCTCCAAACTTTGTTACTTTTTTTCCTGATGACAAGGAGGGGGTAAAGCGCTTCAGGCATTATGGCAAGCGAATGACAAGGATTCGCGTAGCGACGAAGAAATTTTATCTACGGTGCATCAGGGCTTACGAAATGTTCAGAGTAATCATATGCCCATCTTGCGTTGGATTGGCAATAAATTCATCTGGAATAAATCTCCGCAACATCCTTATGCCATTGAGATAATGTACCATGCGAGTGACTTTAGTGGTGACGAGCAAGACTTTCATGAAATCCGAGGCAGCGGTGTATATTTTGGATTGTCCGTTGTAGATAAAAAGACCATGCCTATTCTGCGCACCTTGGTTGAGTTGAGTATGGCCGTGGATGACCCCAATGATCTACACCGTGTCTATTGGGGGGCACAATCACAACGTGAGGAGTTACTTCATTATTTGATACCTTTTCAAGAGTCGGAGGATAAAGTCGTTCGCGATAAAGCTGAAGTGTGTCGAAAAATTTTTACGGGCGAAATCAAAGCGTTTGAATGGGCTGCTGAGCAAGCTAGAATTCGTGCCCATGAACAATTCGATGATGAACTCCCTTCTATTAAAAAAATACTAGAAGAAGGCAGAAGCGAAGAACGCATGGATATTATTCGGCATGTCATGCGCGAGCGTATCGCTTTAATTATGGATGACACTTTTGTTGAGGCTTTTGCGAAATGTGCCGAAGACCCTGATAAACAAGTGCGTTATGAAGTTGCTCGGATTGCGGGTGAGCGCTGGGTATGGTCTGCGAAGCCTCAAAACAAAGAGGCCATAGCATTGATGCTTACATTGGCCAAAGATAAAGAACAGTATGTCCGTAACGCTGCGGTATATTTTGGGCTGTCGACTGTGAAAGATAAGAGCGATGAAGTGATTACTGAACAATTGGAGATAGCGTTCACTGACCGCGACCCCAATGTCTATGGACGAGTGGCTTGGGGCTTTAAGTCTGCACGTCCCCAAGTAGCCAAGATGTTACAGACCTATATTGATGGCCAAGATGAAACTAAGGCTAAGCAAGCCCGTGAAGTGTATAAAGATATGGTCGGGCAGGAATATAAAGAAAAATAAAGTCGCCTGTTGACCTGCTATTAAAATAGCAGTAAGATTGGTGGATGAGAAAAATTACCTTATATACTGCATTATTGTGTGCTTGCCTTCTAGGAATTATTCAATCGACAGTCCATGCGGAGTCTCCCCCAAATATCATCTTCATTATGGTTGATGACTTAGGGCCAGAGTGGATCTCCAGCTATGGTGCAGAACTGATTGCAACGCCCAGAATAGATGAACTCGCCGAAACGGGGATGAAATTTACTGCTGCCTATTCTATGCCTAAGTGTACACCCACCCGCGCTACGCTACTGACAGGTCAATATCCCTTTCGACATGGATGGGTTAATCACTGGGATGTGCCCAGGTGGGGGCGAGGGTGTCATTTCGATCCCAAGCACAATGTAACCTTTGCAAATGTTCTCAAAGATGCCGGCTACAAAACCGCTATTGCTGGAAAGTGGCAGATAAACGATTTTCGAGTTCAACCCAATGTACTAAGCGAACACGGCTTCGATCAATGGTGCATGTGGACTGGGTTCGAAACCGATAACCCACCATCAAAAGAGCGCTATTGGGATGCTTACATTCATACCAATGAAGGGTCTCGAACCTATGATGGGCAATTCGGGCCGGATGTCTATACTGATTTTATCATTAACTTTCTAAAGGAAAATAAAAAAGATCCAATGATGGTCTATTTTCCGATGGCACTGACGCACGGTCCCATGGTTTGGACACCCCATGAGCCCCGCGCGACCAGAAAAATGGAAAAGCACAAAGCCATGGTTCGGTATGTTGACCATTGCGTCGGAAGGATTGTGGATGCGCTGGACGAACTTAATATTCGTGACAATACTATCCTTATATTTACCGCGGACAACGGAACATCCGGTGGGATCAATGGGAAAATGAACGGGCGAGTTGTAAAAGGCGGAAAAGGGAGACTTAATGAAACCGGATGCCGAGTGCCGTTCATAGTTAATGGACCTGGCTTAGTACCCAAAGCGGTTACTACTGATAGTTTAACGGATTTTAGCGATATGTTTCCGACCTTTGCCGAATTGGCAGGAATAAAATTGCCTTCGTCCTTGGAAATCGATGGGCAATCCATCGCTTCAGTAATGTTGGGGGAGCAAGCTCAAGGGCCACGCGATTGGATCATGGCTATGGGGGGAGGGGTTGCACGATTGACTAAAGATAATCACGTTGTCCCCGTTGAGCACTATGCCGCGCGTACCTTGCGCGATCAACGTTTTAAGGTCATCACGAACACCCAG
>CALLLL010000111.1 GCA_938082445.1 uncultured bacterium | reverse complement strand
TAAGTCCATACCTAAAATGTTAAGTGCAATCTTGACATCATCATTCGTCGGTGCAATTACAGGTATTATTGAATTTATAAAAGCATTAGTGATGCTTGACGATCTTGCTGTAATCTTTATTGGCTTAGGCATTTTAAAAAGGTCTATGTAATTCATTAGAGAAGTACCTTTATTTAATATGTAGATTAAAATCAAATTATGGCGTGTTCAAGAATGACAATCAAATTGTAAACAAATTATACCTGTTGTATTTCTTTGACATGGATTTTTCTCGAAATTGAATATACTTATATCGCAGCTGATAAAGTTGTGATTGGGTGTGTCCCTGCGTATGATCAAAGCAGGAAACGACTTAACGAGAAGGCGGTGTATGAGCAATTCGATGGAAGAGACAGTTGTGGATACCTTTGATGAGCAGGTATCGGTGGGCGATGATTTTGGGCTCTATGCTGCAGATAAATTATCGACATTACAGGTTAACATTGGCTTAATTTGTAATTTGACATGCCGTCATTGCCATGTCAATTCCTCTCCCAAGCGCAAGGAAGAAATGCACTGGGATACGATGGAATCTATATTGAATTTGGCGGATTCGCTTGATGTCGAGGCTATTGATATCACCGGTGGTGCACCGGAAATGAATCCGCAATTTAAGCGCTTTGTGAGTGCAATCCGCGCGAAGGGCATCAATGTCATCATACGTACCAATCTCACCATTCACTTAGAACCCGGATACGAAGATTTTATTGAATTCTTTGCTCAGGAACAGGTGCAGTTGGTCGCTTCCTTGCCGTGTTATTTAGAGGAGAATGTAGATAAGCAACGGGGCGAAGGTGTCTACTACGAAAGTATTGACGTCATCAAAAAGCTTAACGCGGTGGGGTATGGTGTAAAGCCGGAGCTTCCACTGAACCTGGTCTACAATCCCGGTGGCCCATCTTTGCCTCCCAATCAGGCTTCCTTGGAAGACGATTATCATCGAGAACTCGAAGAACGATTTGGAATCGTCTTTACGCATTTAAACACGATTACCAATGTGCCCATAGGTCGCTTTAAAACGGATCTGCGCCGTGACAAACAGCTGGATGGATACATGGATACTTTGCGGGGCGCCTATAATCAGGATACCGTTGAGCCGCTAATGTGTCGCCACCAGGTGTCCATTGCCTGGGATGGTACATTGTACGATTGTGACTTTAACTTAGCTTTGCGCATGTCTACGGGCTACGAAGCGAGTTCGCATATTGATAACCTTGATCCACAATCCTTACTCAATCGACGCATTGTGACTGGGCCCCATTGTTATGCATGTACTGCGGGATCGGGATCGTCGTGTGGTGGGGCGCTGGTGTAAATTAGGAGTATTTGTTATGAGACGTATTGGTTTTTTGTTGAGTTTTACAGTTCTTGCCTTAGGCGGAGTTATTGCATGCTCCGCTTCAAATTCATCCAGTGTGCAAGCACCAGTGGTTGAAATTCCTGAAGGACCCTTCACTCACGAAGCCTACAATACTGTCCTGTCTACTTATGTGGACGATGCCGGGATGGTGGACTATAAAGGGCTTCAAGAAAACCGCATTGCGCTTGATCAATATGTGGCCCATATGGGCGTTATAACACAGGATATGTATAGTGATTGGTCTGAAGACGAGCAACTGGCATTTTGGATTAATGCGTATAACGCCATTACGTTGCAAGCCATTATCAATCACTATCCCATTAAGCCGGGGAATGTGCTTAACCGTAGTTTGTATCCGGAAAATAGCATCCGCCAAATCAGTGGTGTATGGGATAAGCTTGAAACATTGGTGCTTGGAAAGCCAATGACGTTGAATGCCATTGAGCATGAAGTTATACGCGTAGAATTTAATGAGCCACGTATTCATGTGGCGATTGTGTGTGCTTCAATTGGGTGTCCGCCGCTTCGCAATGAAGCCTTTGTTGCTGAAAAACTGGAAGAGCAATTGGCCGATCAGTCCAAGGACTTTGTAGAGCATCAACAAAACTTTTCTATTGATTCTGCCAAGAAAACGATCTACTTATCGTCTATTCTTGATTGGTTTGGGGAAGACTTTGAGGGCGTCTATTCATTGGATGGCCGCAATGGGACGGAGTCGGCTATATTGGGATTTGTACATGAATATGCCTCCGATGCTCAAAAAACGGTGTTGAGTGATTCGACCTATTCGGTAGATTTTCAAGACTACGACTGGATGTTGAACGAACAACCGTGAAGAATTCCAGTAAACAGGATTGGCGCGCATTAGGTATTCCTGCCGTTATTTTAGTGGTATTGGTTGCGGTTGTCGTAGGTTTGGCGCCCCGTTTTGTGTATGGCAGCGATATGTTGGCGCGTCCTATTATTCCCTTTGTATTGACCATGATGGTCGCTGGGGGTGTGTACCTTTTTTCTGCATGGCGATCTCTTTCCCTGCCGGATTCTAAGCAGGTATTTATGTTCATTGTGGTGGTCGGTGTAATTTTACGGGCTCTTCTTTTTTATACGCGCCCCATTTTAGAGGATGATTACTATCGCTATTTGTGGGACGGTGGAGTGACAGCGAATGGGTTTAATCCTTATGCTTATACACCCGATGATGTCTTCTTATTTGAAGGTGACGATGTGCCGGAAGAATTGGTGCGTCTGTCGGATGAGGCGGGGCGTGTTGCGGATCGGGTGAATCATTCCAGTTTGGGAACAGTCTATCCACCGGTGAGTCAGGGAGCGTTCGCGTTGGCCCATGTGATTGCTCCGTGGAATATCCAGTCTTGGAAATTCGTATTGTTGTTGTGTGATGTGATCACATTTATAGTGTTGGTGAAACTATTGAGTCTTTGTCAATTGCCTAAAGCACAATCGCTGATTTATTGGTGGAACCCAATATTGTTGAAAGAGACCTACAACTCGGCTCATATGGAAATGGTGATTCTGCCTTTTTTAATGCTGGGGCTTTATTGGTTGATTCAAGCGAAGGTGTACCGTAGTGGATTGGCTTTGGCCTGTGCAGTAGGGGCAAAGCTATGGCCGGTATTGGTGATTCCCGTATTGTTACGGGCAAACCCGGCATGTCCAAAGCGATCCATGATAGCCCTTGCACTGGCGACGGCTGTCTTGGTGACTTTGTTGAGTCCAATGATGTGGGCTTTTTCATTGGGTGAGCGTTCGGGGTTTATCGCGTATGGCCAGAGTTGGGAAATGAACGATGCCTTGTTTATGGTTGTGGAGGGGATTGTGCAATTGGCATCCACACCGTTTAATGTTTTTTCTGACACGGTTGAGCAGTGGTCACGTTATGCAGTAGGGGCTATCGTATTTGTGTGGCTGGTTATATTGCTGCGTAAACCAATTACCGAAGTCTCTGATTTGTTCAATCGTTTGGTACTGTTGTTAGGTGTCTTCTTTATGTTGAGTCCTACTCAATTTCCTTGGTACTTCTTATGGCTACTGCCCTTCTTGGCTTTGAGTCCTCGCCCGTCTTTATTGCTGCTCAGTGTTATGTTGCCGATGTATTATCTGAGGTTTTATTTCAGTTCTATAGACAATGTAGAGGTTTTCCATAATAGGCTGGTGTGGGTGGAATATGCCCCGGTGCTCTTGTATAGTGCATATGAACTTTATCGCTATAAATTAGCCCCGATACCTATGGATACTCAACCCCGTGCGCAATAACCATCGTATTTCAGTAATTATCCCGGCCATAAACGAGGCGAAATCTATCGGGCATGTGTTGGCGGATATTCCTGAGTGGGTTGATGAGGTCATAGTAGGGGACAACGGATCAACCGACGACACTGTAGCAATTGCTGAAGCGAATGGCGCACGGGTAGTCCATGAGCCGCATCGAGGTTATGGTTCTGCATGCCTTCGGGCTATGGCGGATATGGATAGCCCGGATGTTGTGGTGTATCTTGATGGGGATTACAGTGATCATCCTGAGCAAATGAATACACTGGTCGATCCAATTGTGAATGATGAGATGGATTTGGTTATTGGGTCGAGAACACTTGGCCAATACGAGCGGGGAGCCTTAACGCCTCAAGCGCGATTCGGGAATCAACTAGCGTGCTTTTTGATGCGACTGTTTTGGGGAGTGAAGCATAATGATCTTGGCCCCTTCCGCGCGATACGTTTTGATAGCTTGCAGCAAATACGTATGGCAGATCCGGATTATGGGTGGACTGTGGAGATGCAAATCAAAGCGGCATTGCATCGTTTACGCACAACGGAAGTTCCTGTGGATTATCGCAAGCGCATAGGGAAATCTAAAGTATCCGGCACGATCCGTGGGGTGATTGGTGCAGGTTATAAAATATTGTACACCATTTTTATATCTGCTTGGCGATACCATCTCTATGAAAAAAAACGACTTCAAACACGCCGACGTTTGGTGCTGTTTACGCGATATCCTGAGCCAGGAAATACGAAAACTCGCCTCATCCGTAAGCTCGGGGCTGAAGGCGCTGCGGCCTTGCAGCAGGCCATGACTGAGCATGCTATAGGCAATGCTAAAGCGTTAGGCAATGTTGATATTGCTGTGTACTATACGGGGGCTGATGAGTCTCAGATGCGTAGGTGGCTTGGTAATGAATTAGCGTATCGAGAGCAGCATTCTGGCGATTTAGGCGAGCGCATGCATCAGGCTTTTCTGCATGCTTGGGAAGAGGGTATTGAGCAGGTATGCATTATGGGGATCGATTGTCCGGGGAACACTACTGGCATACTGGACTCTGCATTTGAGGGGCTCGATAAACACGATGTTGTCCTTGGGCCAGCCACTGATGGTGGGTATTATTTAATTGGTGCACATCGTAGAATAGATGCCAATCACTTGGCTGCTTTATTCGCGCAAATGGAGTGGGGGACGGAGTCTGTTTTTGCTGCTACTCAAAATGAGCTGGAAAGCCAAGGTACTTTGTGGAATCGCCTTGCCTACCTAAACGATGTGGATCGGCCTGAGGATACGGTCGTTTGGGAGAGACTGCAAGATGGGTATGGTACTCCAACACTCAGTGTGATCATTCCTACCCTTAATGAAGCCGATACGATTGCGCAGACTTTGGAGCGGCCTTTGCAGACGGATGGAGTGGAAGTTATTGTGGTGGATGGCGGTAGTGTTGATGATACCGTGGTAATTGCAAAATCGTTGGGGTCTATAGTACTGGAAACCGAGCGTGGGCGAGCTTGCCAAATGAACCACGGTTCGGCAGCGGCAAGCGCAGATACCTTACTATTTTTACATGCCGATACTCTTCTACCGGAAGATTTTTTAGTTCAGATACAAGCGGTTTTAGGAAACCCCACTACAGCTTGCGGGGCGTTTACATTTAAAACGGATGAATCGTCAAAAACGATGCGTTTCATTACGTGGTGTACGAATATTCGAGCGCGTTGCTTTTCCATGCCGTATGGCGATCAAGCTTATTTTATGAAAAGGGATATTTTTCAACGGGTAGGTGGATATGCAGATGTCCCGATTATGGAAGACTATATATTAATCCGCACACTCAAGCGTTTAGGGCGGATTGGCTTTGCAACCAGCAGTATAATAACTTCTGCAAGGCGGTGGAAACACTTGGGCCCATGGCGTACGATGCTGCACAATCAATGGGTTGTCATTCGTTGGACTTTAGGAGCTTCACCTAAAGTGATTGCACGCAAGTACAATCAACATCGGGATTCATAAAAAAGCGGATTCACCATATGCATGATGAATCCGCTTGAAGTTACAAATGTTGTAATTAATTATGCTGCATCTTTCTCTTTTTCTTTTTTGTCAGCTTCTTTTACTTCAGCAGGTGCAGGAATTGCCTTGCCCGGTTCAATAATGAATGCTTTTTCAATAAATGATAATTTGGGAAACTGTAAATTTAAATAACTATTTCCTTGTTTTTTGATCATATCTTGATTGGGGCGTTCGCCATATCCAGCATAGATTGATTCAGCTACATCCATCCCTTGAATAACTTGTCCGAAGGGCGCAAAGCCTGTTTTATCAAGGAAGGAATTGTCAGCATAATTGATAAACAATTGAGTCGAACGTGATTTGGGAAATTGAGTTGATGCAAAAGTGACCATGCCGGGTAAGTTACTTTTGATTACCGGATCATCATCAATGGTGTCTTCGGCCCATTTTTGGGCAACTTCTGGAGTGCCGGCGATACCGAATTGAGCCATGAAGTTGGATACAACTCGGAAGAAACGCGCCTCATCATAGACTCCGGCTTCGATGGCTTTGCGGAAATGGGCTGCACCTACGGGGGCCCATTCTGATTTGACTTCAATTACGATACGGCCAATGTTGCAGTCCAACACAGCGGTATAGTCCCAGTCTCCACCCTCAGGGGCTGTTTTAAGGTGTTGAACAGGTGCTTTTGGCGCTTCGGGATCGATACCTTTTGCCAGCATTTCTTCTTTAACTTTCGCTTCATGTTCAGCGGTTTCACGTTCAATGGCTGCGAGCGCTTCTTTTTCTTGTAATTCCTGTTCAACTTTTTGCTGATCGATGAAATCCTGCTCTGCTTTGCGTGTGGGTTCAAATTTATTGATGAACACTATTCCAGTTAGGGCGCATGCTACCACCAATAATGTAATAAATTTTTGTTTCATGGTTTCCTTCTCCTACTTTTCAATATCGCCTTGAGGATAAGAACCAAGTATATGCAACTCAGTGCAATTCTCGGCAATTTCCTTCAATGCTTCGCTTACTTTGGGCTCGTCAACATGGCCCTCTAGATCTACAAAAAACACGTAATCCCACGCTTTTTTACGTGAGGGACGTGATTCAATTTTAGTTAAATCGATGCCCAGGCGCGAAAAGGGCAACAATAAATTATACAGTGCGCCTGGTTTATTAGACACCGTAATGAGCAAAGAGGTCTTGTCATGCCCGGTGGCTTTAACTTCTTGGTTTCCAATGGCGAAGAAACGGGTATAGTTGTGTGAAGCATCTTCGATTCGTTCAGCTACGATATCCAAGCCATAGGGTTCGACTGCCAGTACACTGCCTATGGATGCGGACCCGTCTTCGTCGGACGCAATGCGTGCGGCTTCCGCGGTGCTTGATACCGGAATCAATTCCGCATTGGGTAAATTGGCTTGTAACCAGTTGCGGCATTGGAAGAAGGCTTGATCTTTGGAGTACACACGCTTGATACCGTCCAAGGTGTTTTTCGACAACAAGAAATGCGAAACCTGTAACAAGACTTCATTGATGATTTTTACGTTGGAGCCGATGAAGCGATCAAGTGTGTCACTCACGCCCCCGCCCATGGAACTTTCCACAGGCACAACCCCGTAATCCAATCGCCCTCGTTCGACTTCTGTGAAGATGTCGGGGAGTGTAGGCATGGGGTGTAGTTCGGCATTGACACCAAAGATACGTTGGGCTGCCAATTGGGTGAAGGTATATTCCGGTCCGAGATAGGCCACAGTCGTGGGCTTTTCTAGGGAGCGAATCGAACTGATGATTTCACGGTAAATAGCTTTGACGGCTTGATCGGGTAAAGGGCCTGAATTTTTTCCGGTGAGTTTAGTAAATATGGCTTTTTCGCGTTCAGGCACATAGAACACTGCGTTCTCGGATTGTTGCTGTTTTACTTTACCGACTTCCATGCCCGCCTTGGCACGCTCATTGAGCAAGTCTAGGACTTGTTCGTCGATCGCATCGATACGTTTGCGTAATTCGTCTAAACTCACCACTATTTCTCCAAAATTTCTATCGGGGCCATCTGCACCATAAACTGGCGGGACATGCCCGTCTCAAAACGGATTCGAGCTTTTAACTTCTTGCCTGAACCCGAGGTATACATTACCACGCCTCGGCCAAACTTTGCATGACGCACGCGTGTGCCTAAGGCGTATTCGCCTTCATTGGCTTCCGATTTTCCGGAAGGCATGGGGACGGTTTTCCGTGCGGCTTTTGCCTGACGTCGGGTATCGCTTTGTACTATATCGCTTGGGATCTCATGAAAGAAACGCGAAATTTCGCGTTGTTTCCATTCCCCATAGAGCATTCGGGACTCTGCTGCAGTGAGCATCAGGGTCTTGCAGGCCCGTGTCATGGCGACATAACACAGGCGACGCTCTTCTTCAACGGCTGAATCTTCATCCATTGATATGGCATGGGGCATTAATCCTTCCTCAAAACCTATCAGGAATACGTGTTGAAACTCAAGACCTTTGGCACTGTGGCATGTCATGAAAGTTACGCTAGGACTATCGGGCTCTAGCCCATCGGTGTCGCTCATGAGGGACAGTTCTTGTAAGAATTCGCTTAGACTGCCCTCTTTTTTCTCATCATAATTGGCGCAAGAGGAGACAAATTCATCGATTACTTCAAGGCGTGTCCTGAAGTCTTTCTCATCACTTTTTTCTAAATACTCCCGGAAATTGGTACCTTCGAGGACTTTCTCCACGATTTCCTCTACGGAGCATGACTCAACATCCCAGTGCAGTTCATCAATCCATTCGACGAATTCACTGATGGTTTTGCGTAGTTTTGGTCCATAAGAAGGGTCATCTTCGGTTTCGCGAAGGGCGTCAAGCAAGGGTTTTTGCATGGCTTGGGCAGAGTCCGACAGTTTGGACAAGGTCACTCCCCCAATACCGCGTGCAGGAACATTGATTATGCGGCGTAAGGCTTCGTCATCGGCTGGATTGACCAACAAGCGCAGATAGCACAACACGTCTTTCACTTCTTTACGGCTATAGAATCGGATACCGCCCACGACAGAGTAGTGTAAGCCTGCTCGCATAAAGGCTTCCTCAATGGTGCGCGATTGGCCGTTGGTGCGATACAGGATGGCGGTGTCTTTGAGTGAATAGTTTTGTTTGCGGATGCTATCGACAATGTATTGGGCTTCGTCGTCCCCATTCTCGGCCAGATAGAAGCCGACTTTTTCACCGCCTTTGTTATCGGTCCATAGCGTTTTACCTAAACGTTCTACATTATTGGCAACAACGGCATTGGCTGCATTCAATATGGATTCAGTGCTGCGGTAATTTTGTTCAAGACGGAATATATGTGCGCCGGGAAAATCACGTTCGAAATCGAGGATGTTGCGGATGTCCGCGCCCCGCCATGAATATATACTTTGGTCTTCATCTCCTACTACGAAGATGTTGCCATCCTCACCGCTGAGCTCACGGGCAATGATGTACTGTGCACGGTTGGTATCTTGGTATTCATCCACCAATACATACTCATACCAACCACGGTACTTTTCGACCACCTCGGGATGTTCCAAAAAAAGTTTAGCAGGTAAAACAAGGAGGTCATCGAAATCTACGGCCGATGATTGTTCCAGTATGGTGTGATACTTCGTCCACAGCTCACGGAAAGCCATTTCTTCTTGATCATCAGCCGGAGCATCAAAGTCGGGCATTTCCAATTCGGATTTCATGTTGCTGATCCACGAGAGTGCATCACGCGGGGAAACTTTAACGAAACCAGCGGGCATCTCTTTGATCAAACGCTTCAACAGCGAAAGCTGATCGGTGTCGTCTACAATAGTAAATGCCTTTGGACGTCCAAGGCGTTCCATTTCGCGGCGCAGGATATAGAGGCCAAAGGAGTGGAATGTGCCCAGCCATGTGGCGATGGATTGTCCACTGAGGCGTGATTCTACGCGTTCTTTCATCTCTTTTGCCGCACGATTGGTGAAGGTAAGGGCTAAGATTCGGCGTGGTTCGACCCGGTGTTCTTCAATTAGATTGACGATACGCTCGACGATGACACGGGTTTTCCCCGATCCAGCCCCGGCTAGAACCAAGGCCGGGCCTTTATTCCAGGCCAATGCGTCGCGCTGTACTTCGTTTAATGATGACATCTATAAAATTTCCAAATAGCCTGGAAGACAGGCTTACTATTGCCGAAGGTAGAATTGGCTATTCTACCGCAAATCGTCTGTGAACCGCTAGTTTCGGTTGAAAAATCAATGGGTTTCTTGCGTGAGAAGACGAAATTCGGTAAAGTACTCCTTTATGTGGTTGCTTCGTTGAGGAGTGGCTTTGCACGATATGATTTTAACCGTAAGAGAAGGTGACACCATGTACACAACTAAATTGATGAAAGTTGCTTTGGGCGCGGGCTTGGGACTGTTTTCTGGTCTGGCTATGGCGCATCCGGGACATATTGAAGGACAGGATGCACGCGTACAATCGCTCATTATGTCTATCCAGGAAGCCGAGACGCTTGACCTGAGTAAAACAACCGGCCAAGGCGAGTTGACGTTTAAAGTACACCGTACATCCAAAGATTTGCCGGCTGAAGCGCATAAAGGGCTCAATGCTGCTCATGGTGGTTTCGGACCTGACCGCCGCCGTGGTAAAGGTGAAGTCTATTTCTACCTTCCTGAAGTGGGAATTTTGAAAATCAGTAATGATATGGACACTATTGATTTGGTGCCGACTGATAAAGACATGAAACCCAATAACATGCACAACACAACGGTGTGGTATGGAAAAGGGAAGAATGCATACATCACTTTCCCTGGCAATGGAAACTCAACGATTTATACGACCGAATTAGACGGTACATTGGTTGATAAATTGTATACGCCTTCTAAAGATCTTAAGTGGACTAAAAATAAAGTATCTGATTACTTTGCAAAAGGCGGAAAGTTTGTTCCTACTGACGTTGAATATTATGACAAACAGTTGTACGTTGCGACAGGGTATTCTTCACTTGATTATGTATTGCGTGCCGATGTGAAATCCGGTAAAAACTTTTCGACTTCTTGGAATGGCGAAGCCTTTGGCGGTAAAGGCGATGGCGTTGGTCAATTTGGAACGGGACACGGTATCACGAATGGCCCGGATGGAAAATCCATTGCTGTAGCGGACCGTGCGAAGAGTGAAATTGATCTCTTTAAACCCAATGGTGATTACATCAGCACTTTGGATATGCCTAAGGGTAGTTTGCCGTGTGATGTGGACTACATTGATGAATACACCGTTGTGGGTTGCTTAAAAGGGCCTAAGCCTGATGAGCAAGCTGCACCCATTTACATTTTAAAAGATGGTAAGATCGTTTCTACTATTCTGATTAAAGATGACTTGGGCTTGAGTAAATTTACTCACGTACACAATTCTGTGATGATTAAACATAAAGGTGTGTACTATGTGATCGCACAAGCTTGGAATCCCGGTGACTTCGTAATTCTGAAGCAAGTAAAGTAAGCGGTTGTACTAAAAATTATAACGGCCCGTTCACTGTATAGTGAACGGGCCGTTTTTTTGTTTGTGAAAAGGCTTAGAAATGTTTAGCGAAAAAGCCTTGTTCTTTTACTGCGGCTTGTACGTTAGCTAAGCTTTTCTGAATACCGGCCATGGGGTCTTCTTTTTCGAGTTCATACTCGATAGAGCAGGTGCCTTTGAAGCCTTGTTTGTAGAGCTCTTTTACCAGAGCATTAAGGTCAAGATTGCCTTCACCGGCAATCACTTCTTCCTCTTCACTAATAAAATCTTTAACGTGTAATCCAAATACGCGCCCTTTTAATAACTTGAGGGCTTTGATGGGATCGATGCCGGCGCGCAGGTAGTGACCGGTGTCAGCGCATGCACCGATCAGTGGGTGATGGTTTTTTACGGCATCATGAATTTGCTCTGGGCGTCCCCATTTTTTATCGTGTGGGCCGTGGTTATGTATGGCAATGGGAATTTGATATTCCTCGACGAGTTTATCGAGTAAATCGAAGGCATCGTGTGCGGGATTGGCGGATAATGATTTCATGCCCAGTGCTTTGGCAAAATCAAATATTTTACGGGCGGCAGCTTCATCTTTGGTAAATCCACTGACTCCGTAGCAATCCGGTTGGATATTGAGGTCAGCCATTTTTTTCTGGGCTACTTTACGTTCAGCTTCTGGCGCTTCATGAGACAGGTGTCCGGGGAAGAGCTCAACATAATGAAGACCTAATTGATTTATCTTTTTGAGAGCGTCGTCAAATGAGAAGTGGCGTAGGCTGTAGCTTTGGATTCCCATGCGTAATTTTCCATAGGGCTTAGCCGCATGGGCTAAATGGGGGGTGCCCAGTGCAGTGGCGACTGCTGCGGTTCCGGTAATGTGTAAAAAGTTACGTCGTGAAATGGTACTCATGGTTGTGCCCTTTTTGGTTATGTATCTATCAATGATCGGCTATCACGGTATCAAAAAGATGGAACTGGCGCAAGAGTCGAAGCTTATTCGTCAGGGTCCCAAGTACAATAAGGGTGCTTGGAGAGTTGTGAGTTGTAATAACGGATTTCGTTAGTTACTTCTTTTTCGATCCAGGGTGGACGGGGAAATGCTTGGTCGGTGGATTCTAACACGATCTCTGTAACGACTAGTCCTTGATTGTCTCCGAGAAACTCATCCACTTCCCATAGAAATCCTTCAAATTCAATATGATGACGTTTTTTCTCCACAATAGGGCCAACACAGAGTTTATTGAGCATTTCTTGAGCATCTTCGGTGGGAATGGGGTATTCATATTCGTCTCTGGACATGCCGACAACGGATTGTTTGATATTGAGTCTGGCTTCCCCGTCCATAATGCGTAAACGCACCGACACCGGCGGTCCGGAGGCTAAATATCCCTGAATACTGTGTTTTGGGGTGACTAATCCCTGCCAAAGGTCATTTTTAAGCAAAAATTTTCGTTCAATCTCTTTAGCCATTTGATTTTTTCCCGATAATATAGGTGAATACAGTGATTTGGTGATATAAACTATTGACTAAACAGCACTTTTATGTTAATTTTAGGACTGAAAATAATATATAGTGTATTTTGATGGTGCGTTGTGTCAATATATAGTGGTTTAAATTTTAAAATTAATGAACTTCGCTATACCGATGTACTTTCAATATTATAGTATAGTGTACTTGGATTCAATTGATGTTCGCGAGTCCATGGACTCAATTTGCTCGTTGAGCTAAAGGTGGTCTTTACAGTGTCTAAGAAAAGATTGGGCGATGTGTTAATCGATCAACAGTTGGTCTCGGATGAGCAACTGCGTGAATGCATTAATATGCAGCGTCAACAAGGGGGAAACCTAGCATCGATTTTGGTGCAACAGGAGTACCTTAGTGAGGAAGATCTGGTTGTCACATTGAGTGAACAATTGGGCATTCCGCATATCCGTGTGTCCAATTATAATATTCCTGAAGAGGTGCTTGAAGAGGTGCCTGAGTCATTGGCTCGTCAGTATTTAATGTTGCCTGTTTCAGTAACGGGTGATGTGTTGACTTTGGCCATGGCTGACCCGTTAAATATTATGGCCCTGGATGATCTGAGCCTGTTAACCAGTTATGAGATTAAGCCAGTAGTTGCGATGCAGTCTGAATTGCAAGAGACGATCGAAAAGCATTATGGCGATGGTAAAAAAGGCGAGGAAATGTATGACGCCTTGATCTCGGATGGGGATGAAGATGCTGTCCAGACGGTCCAGGAAGAAGAAGAAGTCACC
>CALLLL010000110.1 GCA_938082445.1 uncultured bacterium | reverse complement strand
CCACCCACACCCGGACTTTCAAATCTGTAGTAATATCATGCTCAAATTTACCTGCCCGCGGTTTCGGTGAAGACAACCCCGTTTTGATAGGCATATCAGAATCATCTGCACTCACTCCAGGATCTGCCGCTGAAATTTCTGGCTTCATATCAACGGCCACGATTTCTGGTGCTGAATCATTTTCTACTACGAGATCTGGCGTAGTAATCGTACTGTCTTCGCTATTCGAATTAGAACTTGATGTACTTGGGCTTGAACAGCCAACAACTGTAACAGCAAGAATACCCAAAAAGAGCACCATCCCTTGTTTCATTACATTCTTCATTTTAACTTCTCCTCAATTCTTTCATGTCTAACAATTCAAGCTAATATAGTGCTGATTAGCGCTTATTCAATATCGTCATATCCCACTGGGATGTCCGATCAATATACCTACTTTCACCAATTCAGTCAATAAGCATTCGATAAACTAAGCTTCTTCAACCCGTATTTCATAACTATGCTGAATATCTTTGATGCCCCAATACAACTGCCCTTGGCCTTCAACATAGAATTCCAACGCCACATCCCGCCATAAATAACTACGCCCTTCGGCGATCGGCATCGCAATCACATAGGGGCCCGGTAAAAAATCAAAATCCGGTATATGCACATCGCAATACACATGCCCCGTTCGAATATGATCCAATCGTCCATCGGTCAAACTGGCAATGGCAGCAACCTTTAGTCCGTCTTTACGGTGGAAATTTAGGGTTGACGCCAATCCCCGCACTTCACGTTTCAATCGAAAACTAAATTGGATGGTAACAGCACTATGAATCGGCACCGTGGTGGTCTCTTCGCCATTTACCAGTATTCGGCACTCGATTTGATCGACATCGTTGGATGCAGGATATACTGGGCCATATATGCTATCTCGAGCTTCACCAAGCTGATTATTCGTAGGCGTATCCACCAAAACAATTTTCTTCCACATCGTCTTTCCGCCCACCTGCAACACCACCTCATTACGCGCACCCAAAGTCTCTCGATGCTCAGTACCTTTAAATCCCATTACAAATGGTGCATCCGGAAATTTATCCAATACATCCAAGCGTTCGACTTTTATAATCGTAGCAGGCGATCCATTTACCAGCAAGGTAACATCCTTTTCCGAAGAAGCTTTATACCATCCAGACAATACAAAAGATTCCTGTTCGGCGGGCAACACATATTCCGCCTCTGAAATTTTAGGCTCTGAAACACCTAGCTGCAATTCAGGATCATCATCTATCTCATCCTCCACCGCTACAATGGGCTCATCAACTTGTTTCTCTGGAATACTAAGTGCCCCATCGCCTAGATGCCGTTTCTTATCCTCCTCTTCCATCGACTTCAAATAGGTTTGAACGGTCTCTAAAGACGGACCCATCGCCTGGATTTTACCTTCATGCAGCCAAATTGCCTTCTCGCATAGCTTAATGACAGAGGCATGCGAATGAGATACAAATACAATGGTCACCCCTTTCTTTTTAAGCTCTTCCATTCGAGTGAAACATTTATTCTGAAAAGCATAATCCCCCACTGACAACACTTCATCAATCAACAATATATCCGGTTCTAAATGAATTGCCACCGAAAACCCCAATCGTGCCTTCATCCCTGAACTATAGGTCCCTACTGGACTATCGATAAACGATTCCAATTCTGAAAACGCAATAATGGCATCCAACACCTCAAGCGTTTCATGTCGACTCATTCCCATTAAGGACGCTGAATTGAATATGTTTTCGCGTCCGGTTAAGCGAGGACTAAATCCAGCACCGAGATTAATCAATGCTTGCACACGCCCAGCAATGGATATTTTCCCCTTATCGGGCTTTACAAGGCCATTGAGCATTTTAAGCAATGTCGTTTTACCAGAACCATTGCGCCCAATAAGCGCCAAACATTCGCCAGGAACTATTTCCAGAGACACATCGTTTACCGCATAGAACTCATCTTTACGCAAGCCTTCTTGCTCACGTCCCATAACCTCACGAAGTAAATCCACTATGCCATAACTAAGGTGCTGTTGAGCATTGCGCGAATATTTTTTGCTCACCTGTTCTATACGGATAATAGGCTCAGACATTATGAACGCTCCGAAAGAATAGGAATTGAAATATGAAATAGAAACCAACCGACAAGACCAACAACCAACACCACTCCACCGTGCAGTAATAGCATAGGCACATCAATGAAGGAATTGTTAACCGCTAAAGAACGCAGATTGACTAAAATCATCGTTACTGGATTGATCACCTGCAATTTATCCAGCATTGTTCCGGCAGGAATAGCATAAATTACCGGGGCTAAAAATCGTAAAGGCACTATAATCAATCGCACAATGCGCCCCACATCTTTATAAATTGCATTAAACGGCGCCAATAACAGGCCCGGTGCCATCCCCCATAAAATCATCAAGGGAAACAATGCTATAAACTTTAGAAAACCAATGGGTGAAAACACACCGGCCATGAGTGAGAATACCAACATCACTCCAATTCGAAACAAGCTATTAAACCCCACCCGGTAGGCCACGGACATGACCAAGGCTTCTGGTGCAATATTGAGATGATTCAATAAGTTTTTGGATCGGTTCATCAAGTCCATCGACAATGTAATCGATTCGGTATACGTTTGGTATAGCATCATACGCCCGCTGATGCGCGGCGCGATGACCGACTGGCGCGCAATCCCACTGCGCAGACTCCGAGCGCTAAACCACCTAAAGAGCCGCCGATTGACCAGTGGTTGGAACGCGTGGGCTACGATGGCGACGGAGCGGCGCGAGGCGGTGGAGCTGATGCAGCGCAGCCTCTCTAGTTTGGTGAACCGCAAGCTGACGATGGGCTTTCAGAGCTGGCTGGGCGCCAACGCTGCAGATGCAGTCGCGCAAGAGCAGCGCGACACGGCTAAGTCTTTGCTCTTGCACTGGCTGCACCGTGAGCTGTCGCGCGGCTGGGCGGGCTGGCAGGCGCAGTGGCGCGAGTCATTGCGCAAGCTCG
>CALLLL010000109.1 GCA_938082445.1 uncultured bacterium | reverse complement strand
CCAATCTTTACTTTTAATATACTTTAGAGCTTATTGTGAAATAAGTCTTAATGCAGATGAAACTTGGAGCTATTATGCGCGCATCAATTAAATCCGTCAGCACCCTGTTACTATTGACCTTGTGTATCAGTACATTGGCTTGGGGGGCATCTTCGAAACGCCCCAATATTTTATTTGCGATTTCGGATGATCAATCCGGACAACATACTTCGATGGCAGGGTATCCTGCCATCCAAACGCCAAACTTTGATCGAGTCGCAAATAACGGTATTTATTTCACTCAAGCATTTACAGCGTCTCCAGGGTGTAGCCCTTCTCGTGCGGCTATTTTAACTGGGCGGTATTGTTGGCAGTTGGAACATGCAGGCACGCATGGTAGTAGCTTTCCTAAAAAATATGAAGTGTATCCAGACATTCTCGAAGGGGCCGGCTATACAGTTGGCTTCACAGGAAAAGGCTGGGGGCCTGGAAACTTTACAGATTCTGGCCGTACGCGCAACCCAGCTGGTCCAGCATGGCAAGATAGAAAAATGAAGGTTCCCACGGGTATATCCAATACGGATTATGCGAGTAATTTTGAAGATTTTTTAAATGCGCTTGATGACGATAAACCTTTTTGTTTTTGGTATGGTGCAAAAGAACCTCATCGTGTGTTTAAAGATGGTCTTGGATTGGAAAAAGGAAAAAAACTGGAGGATGTAATTGTGCCTTCATTCCTTCCTGATTCACCAAAAGTACGCAGCGATATCCTTGATTATTGTGCTGAGATCGAATGGTTTGATGATCATCTTGGGCGGATGCTTACTATGCTGGAGGAACGTGGCGAATTGGAAAATACTATTGTTATCGTAACTTCGGATAACGGCATGGCTTTCCCTCGTGCAAAGGCCAATATGTATGAGTATGGAATTAATCTTCCCCTGGCCATCTCTTGGGGAGCCAAGATTCCGGGGGGACGCGTGATCGATGATCTCATTAGCTTTACCGATTTTGCCCCCACTCTGTTGGACGCTGCTGGAGTGAAACACCCAAGTCTGACATGCGATGCGCCTCCCATGGTGGGGAAAAGTCTCCTCCCCATGCTAACCAGCACGAAGGAGGGCATCACCATGCCTGAGCGTACCGGTGTGTATTCGGCGCGAGAACGCCATTCTTCATCACGCTATAAAACACTGGGATATCCGCAACGTGGATTGCGTACGCACCAGTATTTATATGTGCGAAATTTCCACCCTGAACGTTGGCCAGCTGGCACACCGCAAAAAATGGGTGTGGGTGGTTATCCCAAGGACGAAACGGTATTGGGCCCCATGCATGGTGGATATCATGATATTGATGCCTGCCCTACCTTGGATTTTATGATTGATGAAGTTGACAATCCAATGTACAAACAATTTCTCCCTTGGTCTGTTGATAAGCGCCCTGCTGAAGAATTGTATGATATTAAAAATGATCCAGGATGTTTGAATAATTTGGCTAAAAGTCCAGAGTTTCAAGATGTACGCAAACGCTTATCGGCGGATATGACTGATTTTCTCACTCAAACCGGTGACCCAAGACTAGTAGGTGATGGAGAAATATTTGAGACCTATAAGCGTTATGGTAAACACCGTAAATTTCCTCGTCCTGAATAGGAATTTCTTTCTATGAAAACACATTCGCTCCAACTAATTCTTATACTTCTGTCGTTCTGCATGGGATTGGTTCATGCTCAATCAACTGAATCTGTCCGCCCCAATGTAATCCTTGTGATGACAGACGACCAAGGCTTTGCCGATCTGGGCGCACATGGAAACCCGTATCTTAAGACGCCCAATATGGATGCGATGCGTAACGATAGTGTTTTCTTTGACAACTTTCATGTCTCCCCCACCTGCTCCCCTACTCGCGCGAGCCTTATGACTGGACGCTACTCGCTGCGAACCGGTATTTGGCATACCATCCAGGGCCGTTCGATATTACGGGGCGACGAAACGACCATGGCCGAGTTTTTTTCTGCTAATGGGTATCAAACGGCTATGTTCGGCAAGTGGCATTTAGGCGATAATTTCCCCTACCTTCCGCAGAACCGTGGATTCATGGAAACCTTTGCACATGGAGGTGGCGGGGTTACACAGGGACCGGATTATTGGGGCAATGATTATTTTGATGATACCTACTTCCGCAATGGGGTACCTGAAAAATCAGATGGTTATTGCACGGATGTTTGGTTTGATAATGCTCTAGACTTCATCAAGCGTAATCAGGAAAATAACTTCTTTTGTTATATTTCGACCAATGCACCCCATGGTCCTTTTTTGGTTGATGAGAAATATGCGGCTCCATATCGCAACAATCCTGAAATAGTAAATCCTGAGTTTTACGGGATGATTACCAATGTTGATGAGAATATGGGTAAGTTAATGAAGGCTCTGCGGGAGTGGGGTTTGGACGATAATACGATTCTCATTTTCATGACCGATAACGGTAGCGCTGCGGGCTATGCGACGGGTAAAGGGAATTTTGTTAAGACCGGATTCAATGCTGGGCTCCGAGCGAAAAAAGGAAGTATGTATGACGGTGGTCATAATGTACCTTTTTTCATTCGCTGGCCAAAGGGCAATTTAGTTGGTGGTCGCAGTGTAAAAGACTTATCGGCTCATATCGATGTATTGCCAACTTTAATCGAATTATGTACATTAGAAAAACCTAAACACCTTCCCTTCGACGGTCGTAGTCTTGCACCACTCTTAGGCAATGAAGTGAATGCACTCCCTGCGCGCACCCTTTTCACGGATACTCAACGCGTCACCTTTCCGGAAAAATGGCGCAATTCTTGTGTGATGCGTCAGGACTGGCGACTCATTAATGGCAGAGAGTTGTATAAAATTTCTGAGGATCGAGAACAACGCAACAATATCGCAGCAAAACATCCTGAATTGGTCACAGCGATGCGCGATGAATACGATGATTGGTGGACAAGTGTCTCGGAACGTTTTAATGAGCATGTTCGTATTCCTTTGGGGCATCCCGAAACAACTGAAGTAACCCTACGCAGCCATGACACCATTTTCTTTAATACGTATCTCTGGAGCCAGCGAAACGTTCGTCAAGGCTCTACTGGCAATGGTCCTTTGGCGGTGAATGTGGTACGTGAGGGGAAATATGAAATAGAGTTACGTCGCTGGCCGAAAGAGGCGGATATTGCGATCAATGATGCTCCTGCAGACGGTGGTGTTGCGTTAAATATTGATTCGGTAAGCCTCACGATTCAGCATAAAGAATACCGTGCGCCTGTGAATGAAGGAGACAAAAGTGTGACATTCTCTGTTGACCTTAAGAAAGGGAATGCATTCCTGCAAACCTGGCTTCATAGCGATGATCAAAACGAACGTGCCGCATATTATGTATATGTCCGCAAGGTCTAGTCGTTGCCCCCTGCTATTTATTGGACTTTTTCTTGCGCTTCACTATTTCCACTCCTTCAGGGGGCGAAGGCTGCGGTGTTGCATTGTGTGCAACATCTACTTTCCAAGCGGCTAATGCCAGTTGCATAGCTTTTACACGTTCCGGGTACTTTGCACTCAGATCATGTTGCTCAGCAATATCATTGGATAAATCAAACAGTCCACCATCGGCTCCTGCAACCCATTTCCAATTTCCTTCACGCATTGCTTTCCCAAGCCAAAACAATTGCCGATCCGTGGATTGAGCACCCGAAAACAGGCTGTCCTTCATACTCGTTCCATCAAATGCATGGTTTCTGGGTACAGGCGCTTGGGCCAGCTCCATCAGTGTCGGCATGATGTCCAAACTTATAAATAAGCCAGAATTTGTCGTATTGGCTTTGATCTTTCCAGGCCAACGAGCAATGGCGGGTACACGATGTCCGCCTTCCCACACTTTAACCTTTCGACCACGTAAAACAGGTTGAAAGGAATTGGGTCCATTAAAGGCATGCCCATTATCTGAGAAGAAAAGAACCAAGGTGTTGTCGGACAAGTTTAGTTCATCCAAGGTATCGATAATCTCACCTATACCTTGATCCATGGCATGCATCATTTGCGTGAATGCTTCTTCTTCAGTTAGTTCTACTGCATCCGTACGTTTGCCGGCTAATGGTCCTCGCTCAATTTGACTCATGGGGCCTTGCATGGGGCTGTGCACCGCTTCATGGGCTACATATAAACAGAATGGGCGATCCTTGTTGGTTTTGATAAACTCGATTGAGTGTTTATTGATCAGGTGAGTGCTGTACCCTTCCTCTTGAACTTGTTCCAGGCCATCCCACCAATCGTAGGCTCCGGCTTGATCGTAATGTGAAATGTAATCTACATTACCGCTAACAAACCCTCGAAATGTATTAAACCCATGGTGAAGCGGATTGTATTTTTTGTAATAACCCAAATGCCATTTTCCCATTAATGCGCTTGTATAGCCCACTTTGGCTAGTTGCTTTGGAAATGTTACTTCGCTGGTCTGTAGCCCTGTATAGTGTTCTGCTTTATCTGGAGCAGCAAAGACGACTCCTGGAATTCCGGCACGCTCTTGGTAGCGCCCTGTCATGAGACCTGCGCGTGTCGGACTGCACACGACTCCACTAGAATGGAAATCGCTAAATTTCATACCTTGATTGGCGAGTCGTTCTAAATTTGGGGTTTTGAGCCAACCATCAAAAACACTTGTACCGTTATAACCCATATCGTCTGCCATGATAATCACGAAATTGGGTGGCGCTGGGTCTTGAGCAAGAGCGAAGGTTGGTAGAAGAAATAAAATGGCCCAGAAATTGAAACGTATTGATGGAGATTTTATAGAGTGCATTCATTAGCCCTTAGGTACTGATTTCCGGAGTATTCAATCGAATAACTTTACTCATCGGTAGTATTGGGATTCAACTTAGACATACAGCTTTATGTTTTCATTGTCATTACATGTAGCCTACAAGTCATGTAGAAACCGTGTTCATCAGTGCTATTCGGCTGTATGTTTACTGAGAGGACTTTACTATGCTATGATATGCGTCCATTTCAACGCGGAGAGGTGTCGGAGTGGCTTATCGAGCACGCTTGGAAAGCGTGTGTACGTTAACGCGTACCGGGGGTTCGAATCCCCCTCTCTCCGCCATTTAAAGTCCTGCATAACCCATGCATAAACCCCACATAGCCTCTGCAAATCCTTGCACAGGTTAGCCTTGCGACTCCCTAGAAATTCCCATTTCCACATAACCCCCACATACGAATAGCATAAACCCCACGTTGCTATACAGCGAATCTGCTACACAGGAGCTGTACGGCTTAATTGCCGTCAATCGCATTCACCACATTTTGGGTGATTTCATTCAGTCTATTCTGACGGGTTCGCGCATACAGCCCAAGCGTTAGATCGACTGTTGAATGTCGGGCGAGTGTTTGGGCTTCTTTGGGGTTAGCTCCGTTTTCTATGCAGAGGGTGATGTATGTATTACGGAGAGAGTGAAACGTTACCTTGCCTTCATCCGTTTCAATGGGAATCCCTGCTTTATTAAGGTCACTACGAATGGCACGGCTGGTGTCTTTGGGTACGTTGAGGAGGGGTGTGTTGTTGCCGAGTATGTTGATACTGTCTTGGAATTGTTGCATGATGGCTTCTGGTAGCCCTATGAACCCACCTTTGCGGTTCTTAGTCCATCGAGGTTCTAGGATGATGCCTGAGTTCTTGAGGTCAATATGTTCGGCGAAGATGGATGCTAGTTCAGAGGCTCTGAGTCCAGTTATTAGGGCGATGAGGTACAGGAATCTGCGCTCAGGAGTACACACTGCAAAGAGTTTGGGAATTTCATCCAAGGTCAATGCACGGCGAATGCTTTCAGGGAGTTGGGACATACGCTCTAAATATTGAAAAGGATTTTCGCTCAAATACTGTCGCTTACATGCCCATGTGGTGAAGCTTGTCAGACTTTCGGCATAGTTGTTACAAGTTCGACCAGACTTTCCAGCCTTGAGCATTTCACGAAGGATTTTTTCTACTTTGGGTAATGCGCCGACTAAATCACCTAGAGTTCGTAGGGATAACTCTTGCTCCCAGAACTTTAATTGAGCGACTTTCTTGCGTAAGTGCTCTTTACTTACGGGGAAATTGTGGTGACCACCTTGGGCTTGAAGCCATTCAACATATTCATCAAAGACAACAGAGAATTTTGAGCTTACCTTATTTTCAGCTGGAGTCGGCTTTAGGCCTACTCTCATTTCCCTGTGCTCATCTTCAAGCAAAGTAGCTAGCTTAAGGGTGTCCTCGTAGTTCTTTGTTCCAGTTCCGAACTTTCTCTTGCCTCGAAAGTCAATGTAATAAAACTTCCACAACTTATGGGGTTCACCCGTTTTTTGATTTTTACTTTGCCATACGCTAGGCATGATGACCTCCTTAGAAATTAAGTTTTAGTGATACAGGAAGGAGACCCTACCTCGAGTAACTAGCGGGGCTCAAGGTTAAAACACTAATCAACATTACGGTGTTTTTTCAGTGTATTTTGAAGATGTTCGTGTTCTTCTAGGGCTTGCTGAAAGCGATTTTGCAAAAAACGCCGGATGCATCCAATACTGAACACTGGGCGTTTCATTAAATAGACAGGGGGAGGTAATTCTCCCCTGTCTATGGCGCGCTTAATGGCTGAGGGATGCCGTCCAAAAATTCTGGCAAGTCCCGTTTCAGATATCAAAGCACCGTCGGGTAATGAGCCGATTAGGGTGAATAATTCACCGTCAAGGGCTTCTTCGCTGGCTATGACTTTATCATCACTCTTCATGACGAAACTCCGATGTATTTGAAACTATTATGGTCTTGAAGCTATTTATCATCTTGCCTCGTTCGTGCCTCATTAGTCGTTGGCATGACTTAATCATAGTGATAGAAATTCTATATAAAGTTCGGCGAAATGGTGAAGATTGATCGATAATATTCGGAGTATATTTGACTGGATTTAGATGCAAAAAGAAAATCGCCAATTCAACTCATAGAGTTGAA
>CALLLL010000108.1 GCA_938082445.1 uncultured bacterium | reverse complement strand
TGAAGCCGGTGGGTATAGTTCGGTAGAACAAGAAGAAGTGTTGAAAACCCATCACGTGGCTTTCCGTCCTGTGGATGTGAAGATGGGACCGGATGGCGCCATCTATATTGCCGACTGGTATAACCCCATCATTCAGCACGGGGAAGTGGAATTCCGCGATCCCCGTCGTGACCATGAGCATGGCCGTATTTGGCGTGTGAGCGCGAAAGATCGTCCACTGGTGAAGCGCCCTGATTTTCGTAAAGCGAATATCGAAGATCTTATAAGAATGTTGGTGTCAGATGAGCATTGGAACCGAGTTCATGCGAAGCGTGAACTAAAAGTACGCAAACGTAAAGATGTTATTCGAGCATTAGAGACTGTGATTGAAGAGCTTAGTGTATTGGATGAAAAGCTGGATAATTTGCGATTGGAAATACTGTGGACGTACCAGACGTTGGATGAAGTTAACGAGGAATGGTTAAACACCTTACTTGAGTCGAAGGATCACCGAGTGCGGGCTGCTGCGGTACGGGTACTGTCTCAATGGAAGGGACGTTTGAATGATGAAGCGGCCTATGTCGCCAAGCTTGAAGGCTTGGTGGCGGATGAACATTTCCGTGTGCAAGTGGAAGCGGTGCGAGCTTTGGTGCGTGTGAACTCAGCAGAAGCCGCAGATATCGCTATGCGTGTATTTAAATCGCCGGTGAAAGACATGGAGACCAATCTCGAATATGGCCTTTGGACCACCATGCGTGAGATGAAAGATATCTGGATGCCTGAATTGGCTTCTGGAAAGTTGGCCTTTGCTAAAAATAACGATGCGGTATTGTACGCACTAAAAGCGATCGATTCTGGTGAAGCAGTGGGGCCGTTATTGGCATTGTATCAAGGGGATACTCTTACACCGGAGCAACATCGAGAAGCTTTGAATGCATTGGTGAATCATGCCGATCCTAAATCGATGGGTGATTTAGTTGCAACCATCTTAAGTAACGAAGGGTTGAATGATAAGCAACGCGCGGATCACTTGAACCATGTTGTGAATACAAGTAAAAGACGTAATGTGAAACCTGATACAGACTTAAGTGCTCTTGCCTCATTAATTACTGTGAGGTCGAACGGTGTTCGCAATGCGGCTGTTCGCGCAGCTGGGCAGTGGGGAATCCAAGATTTACGGGTACCATTAACTGAAATTGCCCTGTCGAGTGAACAGCCTGATTGGGTGCGCTCAAGTGCATTGGAATCACTCGCTAATTTAGGTGGTGATGATTCACAAGCACTGCTGGAACGATTGGCTGCGGATGATAAAATCGATATGAAAATCCGTACAGCAGCAACCAAGCATTTACTGCGCATGAATGTCGATAGTGGCGCTAAACTTACAGTGGCTATGTTGAGCAATCTAAAAGGCGAAAATCCTGCGGAGTTGTACCGTGCCATTCTGAAAGCCGAAGGAGCTCCTGAAGCCTTTACGAAAGCGTTGGAGGGTGCAACACTTCCGGCTGAAGTTGCGAAAGTCGGCGAACGTGAAATCTCGTCATCCGGGCGCAAGGAAGAAGCCTTGTTGGCAGCGTTGAATACGGCTGGTGGATTGGGTGAAGCGCGTACTTCGTTAAGCGATGCTGAGATGGCTACACTGGTAAAAGCGGTAGAAGAAAATGGTGATGCCAGTCGTGGGCGTAAACACTATCGCGAACTGGGTTGTTTCCAGTGTCATGCGATTGCTGGCGCCGGTGGAGTGTTAGGACCTGACATGACCAGTATTGGCGGAAGTGCCCAGATTGATTATTTAATTGACTCCAACTACTTCCCTGATAAAGCGATCAAGGAAGGGTTTCATTCGCTGTTGGTGGAGAATAAAGATTACGAACTATTTAGCGGAATTAAAGTCAGTGAAACTGATACTGAACTGGTGTTGCGCAGTGCGACCAACCCGGAAATTCGTATTCCATTGGATACCATCGAAACGCGTGATGACGGAGGTTCATTGATGCCTTCGGGGCTTGTGGATGGGTTACTGGAAAATGAATTTGTGGACTTGGTGCGTTATTTATCTGAATTGGGTCGAACGAAAGATTTCTCCGCAGGTACAGGGCGCCATGCGCGTGTTTGGCGTGCTTTGGCGGATACTCAGGCAGCAGAAGATTATTTGTATGAAACCAAACCTGAAGCGGCCCTAGAACCGCATGAAACACTGACGTGGGATACCGCCTTTAGTTATGTGCCAGGTCATTTGCCATTAAATGAGGTGCCTACCATTAAGCACCGCTATTGGCAAACGTCCTATAGTTTCTTATGCTTTTCATTGGAAGCCAGCTCGGCCGGTAAAGCGGCATTGAGTATGCAGCCAGTAGACGGTGTGCGTATGTGGGTGAATGGTAAAGAAGTGCCAGTGACCGAGCGTGTGCTCATCGATGTGGCTAATGGAAAAACGGAATGCACCTTAATTCTGGATCGTTCGAAAGCGAAGGGCGATGTGGATGTGCAGTTGGTCGAAGATGACAAGGCGACGGTGACTGCGCAGTTTGTAGGTGGGTTGTAGACCTTACTGCTTAACCCATTTTCCCGGTGGCATGCCGAAGCGTTTGCTGAAGAGGCGGTAGAAGTGTGAGAGATCGTTGATGCCGCAAGCGAAGGCGGCTCCGGGAATGGTGGAGTTGCCTTCGGTAAGTAGCCGTGCAGCATGCTCAAGCCGAAATTTCGTTAAGGTCTCGTTGAAGGTTGTACCGGTTTGTGCTTTGAACAGTTCGGTGAATCGTCGGCGAGATAAGTGGGCCTGATTCGCGGCGAGATCGATATCCCACGGTTCAAAGAAAGACTCACCCATGTTTCGAATGACCTCAGCTACGCGTTCTTCGGCATTTTGCCCTGGGGGGCTGTCGGGCATACGCGCAAATCCCAGCAGTGTTTGATTTACTTCAGATTCAATGGATAACCGGGCCCCAACTAAATCGGCTGACTGATCATTCATGATTCGGCGTAAGGCGTCGTGTAGATTAGACGCATGCACGCCGGATGGTGACATGAGGGGGTGAGCACGTTGGGTGATTTGTGTCCAGAGTGTGGCGCGTTCTTTGTGTTGCTGTATGAAGGCTTCGGAAAAACACAAAAGAAGGATGGCGGCTTCAGTATGGTCCTCAATTTTGTGACTGACACCTGCAGGAATGGCACAAAAGGTTCCAGCGCTCATTTCGATGGGGGAGTCAAAACGCTCATCGTTGAGTGCGATGGTTCCGCGGAATACGGCATAGCATTCATGGAAATCATGTTGCTCTTGGTCCATCTTAAACCCGGCACCATGCAGGCTTTCCGACACTAAAATTCCGCTTTCGGGAAGGTGTACTGCAATGGGTCGATTGGTGGGTTTTGGTTGTGGAGTCGTTGGGTCCATAGATTGTGTTGCCCATATAACGATAAATTGTTTACACATTCAAGCGTTTATAATGCCTGATTATACACCAAATCGCTCAAAATTGCCTAATTATCAAATGCGATTACCCAATCTGCAAAGAAAGATTGGAAAACTTGGGGTACCATGGTTCTATTATGATTAATTTAAAC
>CALLLL010000107.1 GCA_938082445.1 uncultured bacterium | reverse complement strand
TCTCCAAATTGATACCCCTGCAGTTCAATATAAACTATTGGCTAAGGCCGAAAATTATCCCCTCAAAATTACCGAAGAGTTATTGGATGTAGGCGCTACAGACGTCGTCATCATACTGACACCTGGTAGCACTATATCCGGTACAGTAATGAATGCAACAACCCAAGAGCCGATTCCCGCTCTTAAACTGTCGATTCAAGCTCAATTCCAAATGGGTGAGAAAGAAGTTACTTCAGCTGAAGACGGCTCTTTTTCCTTTGCCAATGTTGGTGCAGGGCAGGCCATAATAAGCACCGATAGTGAGCAATTGGTTGCCATTGAAGAATCCAACAAGATAGAAGCGGTTGAAGGGGAAGATATCAATGATGTGGTTCTGTTGCTCAATACAGGTGCCATGGTTGCTGGGAGAGTGTACGATAAAGTTACCGAACGCGGAATCCCTGGAGTAGAGATTTCTGCACGCCCTGAAAATATTCCAAACGCTAGATATAAGAGTGTAAAAACGGATGCCCGTGGCGATTTCTTATTCGAAGGGTTATACCAAGGCAGTTATCGTATCCGATACAATCGAATTGATGGGTACCCCAATAATCGCTCATGGCAAGATGAAAAGAATGTAGCCTTAGCTCTAGGGCAACGTACTGTGGGGATCGACTTTCCTGTCGAGCAAGGAATGACCATTAGTGGGATAGTCGTGGATTTGGACGGTAAGCCCATTCAAGGGGTTAACTTGAATGGGAATGACCGACAAAATCATTATGATCGTCAAGAAACCAATGAAAAAGGGCGGTTTGTGCTGGCCGGATTTGTTCCGCAATCCAATGTAATAATCAAAGCGCAAAAATCGGATTTAGCTTCTCTGCCAATGACCATTAAGGTGGAAGATACTAATGTCGTTGACGTGCGTGTGGAAATGAAAACCGCCGCAAAAATTTCTGGCATAATAGTCGATACTCGTGGTGAGCCTATGCCCGAGGCGAACATATTTACATCTTCCGAAGATGATGAGTATGGACAAAGTTCACGAGCCAATGATGGGGGTAAATTTACCATTGATGGCTTATCAGCAGGAACCTATAATCTAAAACCCATTATCAATAATTCATGGAATTCACGGCACAAAACTTTGGCCTCGATTACACTTGAAGAAGGCGAACACAAAGAAGATGTTCGGATTGTGTGGGATGTTGAGCAAGGGAAGATGACCATAACAGGTAGAGTTACCGACGATCGTGGAGATGCTGTAAAAGATGCTCGGCTATGGGCGCATTCCCAAAACGGTGGAAGTGGTTTTGATGCTCGAACCGATGAAAACGGTGATTACGTCCTTGACGGATTGCAAGAAGGCTCATACAACATTAATTTTAACCGCACGGGGTATTCCAGCGGCAATCTAAGAAATATTGCCGCTGGAAGTACGAATGCCGATATTGTGGTCGATCGCACCGGAACGATAACCGGTAAAATCGTTCAAGCCAGTAATGGAGAAGCCATTACGGATTTCCGAATTCTACTGTTGAATTCCAACCAACGGTACAGCGGTCATATGGAAAGACAGTTTAAATCCTATCACCACAATGAAGGCTATTTCGAAGTAAAAAATGCTTATCCAGGTTCCGTTTCATTGGTTGTTCGCGCAGCAGGATTCGCGGAACTGACACATACAGTTGATGGCATACAAAGTGCTGAAACAACAGATAATGTCGTCATCGAAATGGAATCCGGTAAAACTTTAACCGGCACCGTAAGCGATTACAATGGCAATACAATACGCGGCGCTAAGATATTTATTGGCAAAGTTCCTAGAAGCTCATGGGAGCGTGATAACGGAGCCAAGGCCACTTCCAATGCACAAGGTAAATTCGAGTTGGATGGTTTGCCAGAAGGCGATGTCGAGATTGGGTCTCATTCAGCAGGATTTCTATCGGACAGTGTAACGGTGTCCATGACTTCTGGTCAGAACCATGTTGACTTAGTGCTTCAAGAAGGTGCCACAGTGGAAGGGTATGTCTATCTTGATGGTAAACCAAAAAAGAATGCGAATGTTTACGCGCATATAAATAGCGATAGTGTGCAAATACAAACCGATGAAAAAGGATTTTATCAATTAAAAGGAGTTGGCATAGGTCAAGGGAATTTGCAAGCAGGGTTTAATGATCCGAATAGCAGTTACCGCAATATGTCAACATCCATTGAAACCGCCACCGGTATGGTCACCGAATATTCCTTCGACTTTAAAGATGCCAATTCCAGTGTGGAGGGGTATATCAAAGTTGCCGAAGATAAAACGTCTGCTGGCCAAGTAAACCTACAAGTGAATACCGGAGACACCCAAGAATCTCGTCATTTGCAAGTAGGGGCTGATGGGCATTATCTATTCGAAGGGATACCTGCTGGAAAGGTAACTCTCAATGCATATGGCACCTCAGTGCAAACACGAAAAGCTGCCACAGGTGAAGTTGGTGAAAATGAAGTGTTGCACTTAGATATCGAATTGTATGGTGGCTCAACAATTAATGTAAGTGTAAACAATATCCCTCAGGGCCGCCAAGTGTATTTTATGGTCTTAAAGGGTGAAGTCGCGCTTCCTGAAACGTTTAATGAAACCACCCTTACGGAGTTAAGTATGAATACGGTCTCTTCAGGCTCCATTGGGCCTGAAGGCACAGGGACTGTTGGTATGATCGAACCAGGGCAATATACCATTGTTGCAGGTGCATACGATCTTAGTGGAGGGCGTCCAAATTTCGAAACGTTGATAATGACCTCATCTACGCTCACGGTCAAAAAAGATCAGGAACATTCTGTAAATCTATCCTTCTAAATAGGCTCAATATTGTTCTATACTTAGCAAAAGTTTCAAAAAAGGATATCTTTGCTATGTGTAGAATAATAATTTGTATGGTCACAACACTGAGTCTAGGGTTTTCTGTATTCGCTGAAGAAGATGTGTTGGCACGAAAAAATTCAACGTTAAAAAGGCTTAAGCCAGACAACCTTGCAGCAACACATAGCGATGTAATGGCGATTCAAGCATCACGTACGCCTTTGGATGAAATGCAAAAAATCCATACTCAGTTAGGGGTCAGTGACTTCAAAGGAATTTTTCATGCCCATGCAGGAGACTCCGCCCATACAGGTGGCACTCCCGAAGAGTTGCTCGTAGGTGCTAAACAAACAGGCCTCGAAGTAGTCTTTCTCAGTGATCATTTTCGCCCTCCTCAAGATTTCATGAATAGCTGGCGTGGACTGAAAGACGGTGTCCTCTTTGTGCCCGGTTCTGAAGCCCATGGGTTTCTAGTGCATCCCGATAAATCTGTATTCGAAGAAATGTCCGGTTCAAAAGACGAACTAATCAAAGCCGTTGATCAAGGAACAGGCATGTTATTTTTGTCTCATGTTGAATCAAAAATTGATCATTCCATGGACGGCGTCATGGGAATGGAAATCTACAACCGTCACTACGATGCGATGGATGATTTGATGCTCATGGTAATGAACTTGGCCACACGAATGACCACACCTGAAGGGGCCAATAAACTTAAGGAGTTGGTTCAACAATATCCCGATGAAGTATTTGCTGCCCAATACGATTATCCCCAAGTGTACATGGATAAATGGGATGCCGAAACTCAGCACAAAAGAATCGTTGGTGTTGGAGCCAATGATTGTCATCACAATAACGTGCTTACATTAAAAATGAAAGATAACAAGACGGGAATATTTGGCACCAATGTTGATCCCGATGATGAAATGCATGAATTACCTCTCAAAACATTTCCCGGGCTTAAACACTATTTTGGGGCACATCAACCAGGTGACACCTTAGCTACAGTGGATATTGATCCGTATCCAGTGGCCATTCAAAATGTAAGTACACATATTCTTGCAAAAGAACTCGATGAACCCACCATACGTAAAGCAGTCAAAAGCGGGCATGCTTATGTGAGCCACGATTGGTTGTGCGACCCCAAAGGCTTTATGCTTTGGGTGCAAAAGAAAAGTAATACACTGGGTATTATGGGCGATGAAATTCCTTATCAGAAAAAATTACGCATACGAGCGCAATTACCCCTCAAAACCTATGTGCGCTTAATTCGCAACGGAAAAGTAATCGACGAAGCTGAAACCGATTCATATTCCTTTAAAATTAAAGAGCCCGGCGTATACCGTTTAGAAGCCTGGCTGAAGGTAAATGGTGAAATGCTGGGCTGGATTTATGCCAATCCTGTGTATATCCGCTAGGAGACCTCTAGGAGCCCTAACATACAGCTTTCACACTATTTGAGGTCATGAATGGAGTGGATCTCGTACATTTTATCAAGATCATGCAACTTTCCCCTAAAAATGGGAATATAAAGGGTGTTTCAGTTGAAGTAAGGGGGCATTTTTGTTAACATCCGCCTACGTATGGGGGAGGCTGTGCGCTCGAATACGCAAGATGAACCTAAACACACTACGTTTGGCAACATTTAACAACCTAGATGGGTGGAGAAAACAATGAAATTAACATCACTTCGTACACTGGTAATCGCAATAATGGCAGTCACCATGATTGGTGGATTCAGTGGCTGTAAGAAAAATGGACAAGCCGAAATCGATACAGGCAGCACCGTAACCGATAACGCAAATTCCAATGGCTCAGGAAATGAAACAACGACGGTTTCCGGTCTACCCGAAATCGACAATGCGACGCTGTTTGATAGTGCAAACGGTTTGAAAGTAATCTATTTTGATTACAATAGCTACTCATTGCGTCCTGATGCACTCGAAACACTTAAAGCAAATGCGGACATGATTAAACGCAATAAAAATGCATTGATTCAAATTGAAGGTCACTGTGACGAACGCGGAACGCAAGAATACA
>CALLLL010000106.1 GCA_938082445.1 uncultured bacterium | reverse complement strand
CCCAAGGTCTCAAGCGATTAAACGACAAAGTGTTAAGTCGAGACCCGGACTTAGTTTTAGTGGGATTCGGCATGAACGATCACAACGTTCGCGGAGTAACCCCCGAACAGTTTGAAAATAACCTTGTCAACATCACCAAGCAGATACAAGATAAAACAGGAGCAGAAGTGTTGTTATTCTCTGCATTCGCTCCAAATCCCAACTGGAAATTTGGTTCGCACCGCATGGAACTGTATTCCACTGCGACCCAACGCGCAGCGCAACGAACCAATTCCGCTTTTGCCGACGTCTACAGTATCTGGATGAAAGTACTTGATCGAAAAGATCTCCCAAGCTTACTTGGAAACAACATTAACCACCCAAACGATTTCGGACATTGGTTATATTTCGAAGGGCTAAAAAGTGTGAATTTTTAATTCCTGCTCAATGCCCTACCCTTGAAATAAAAAAGCCTTCCTCATTTCTGAAGAAGGCAAAAAAGATGGGGACAGGCTGGGTGACCTGTCCCCGGAGAATGGACCGTTTCTTGTTTTGGGAGTGGGGCAAAACGGCCCATGAGGATCTGGCAATATTATAAACTGTCTACTGTTCTATATAACCATGAATATATCAGATTTATTTCCGCATGTCCAATAAATAAACAAAGAAAATTAAAATTTTATTTATGAGGGTGGGATTATTCACTAAAACCAGAAAAGTCCCCCACACCCAATCTTTAAAACTTGTTCATCCGGTGTCATATTTGATACTAATTTCCTAAAGGATACCACACAATATGGAAGCATTTCACGCAACAACCGTAATCACCGTCCGCAAAAATGGCCAAGTGGCTATGGGCGGAGACGGCCAAGTAACTCTAGGCCCAATCGTCATGAAAAACACTGCTACCAAGGTACGTCGCCTTGCAGAGGGACGTGTTTTAGCTGGCTTTGCCGGATCTGTATCTGACGCTTTTACGCTCTTTGAGCGATTCGAAGCCAAGCTCGGAGAATTCAATAATAACCTCATGCGTGCCGCGGTAGAACTTGGCAAAGATTGGAGGACAGATAAATACCTTAGAAACCTCGAAGCCCATCTGGCTGTCTGTGATGGGTCGACCTCCCTACTCGTAGCTGGAACCGGAGAAATCATCGAGCCCGACGACGGCATTCTGGCCATCGGCTCCGGCGGTTCGTATGCCCTCTCCGCTGCTCGTGCCCTTGTCGAATACTCTGAGCTCGATGCCGAAGCCATCGTTCGGCAATCCTTAGAGATCGCCGCAGGAATTTGCATCTACACCAACATGAATATCACCGTCGAGAAGCTTTAAGGCCTGCCCCCTATCAGGAACACCCGAAATACAGTGTCCTCGCACATTTCTCATCATTTTTTCATCATTTTTGAATGAATAAAGTCTACATTTCGTCTGTATTGATACTAGACAACTCAATGAAACTATTTCATTGAATCGTGTATTAACCACAGTAAAAGTACGCATGCATTTTGTAGGTGTATAAGACAACCATTCTTGATGAAAGAAAGAGGAAAATGAAAACGAAAAAAATTGATATCAGTCGTTATACCACTCCTGGCCAAAGCGTTGCCCAAGATGTTCCACGCGAATATTGGGCTGTTACTATCGCAGGAGAACCCGTCTCCGTATTCAGAAGTTACAGCGAAGCCGAAACGGTGGCCAATATTTATACCCCCCTGTTCCAATTGGACAGTGCAAACGCGGCCAACTAATTCTAGCGCGGTGCCATCAAAGATCGCTTCATCGCCTCATGCATCGGCCCCGGCGCTGTATGATCCACCCAGCACCATGTATGCCCCTCGATAAACTTATCGTCTATCGCCTGGGGACTTGGAATATACCCCGGCGCACTTTCGCCATAGCCCGCCACCAACACCACTTGATCCGGCCGCTCCTTCTGCGCCTGAAGCTGGTAATGCACAAAACTTTCTGCTGGCATCAATAAAAACTGAGCCTTTCCAAAATCCACACTCGGCACATCAATCCCACGGCCCTCTGCATGGGCTTTTCGCCAACTCAAGCCCATTGCTGCGAGATTACGCTTGAACGGTTTCGCCTCAGGATTCTCCAATACTTTACGTTGCTCCGCCTCCACAAAAGCCTCGGTTTCACGCATCGGCAACTGCATCGTCACCGACCGAAACTCCGCAACCGTCAATTCATGGCGAATCGTCTTCACCCACGCCTCATGCATGGCGGCATACATTCGTCCCGCCAACTTAGGACGCTCCTCAGGACTGCGATCATTGTATTTACCCGCTACTACATCTCCGCTACACCCAGAAAAATACAAATACTGTGTCCCCGGGATTTCTTTTTTCATCTGTTCACGTGCCATCCCTACAAAATCATAGCCCACCCCACCTTCACCGTAAAAACTCATCGGGTGCACAGCATATGTCGACATCGCAGCAACAGGTTCCTTACCGTTCCAAAAACTCAAGGTCCGTAAATGGGAATCAATTAATCCAACAGGCATTTCACCAATCGTCCGATCGGGCGAAGAACTGCCCCGGCTATATGCCACCTTCCCATTGGCATCCACTATCCGACGATTGGAAGCAACACCCTCTACCGTAGCTGAGCCTACCCCATAATGAGAGATAGGCACTGCTTTCTTAAGCGATGTACTCAATGCAGAAGCCGTGCGTGCAATGCAATCCTTCACAAACGACACATCGCATAAGCTTTTTTCGAGCCCCACTTCATCCAGAAGGGCCTGCGCCGTAAAATCTGCTACAGGCGTGTCATGCTGATGAATCGCCGCCAACAATACCCGCTCCCGCGTCGTCCCCGCGGCCTCCGCCAAAGCATCGCGCCAAGCATCATACGCATCATTGCGGATTTCACACCAATCAATCGACAACCACACAATCGGTTTATCCGGCCCCTGCAACACTATCCCTTGTGCATACAATGGAGTAATGATCTCTTTAGCGGGCTGAATCCCTCCCCCCATCATCGCATGGCCCAGTGGTACTGTGACATCCACCTGAAATGTGGACACCTTAAACGCCGTGTCAGCGCTCCCCACAGGAACCCACACCGCCAACACCGCCATCATTCCCCAAAAATATTTTGCCATCCCTGCTCGCATCGTATGAACGCTCCTGAGTAGATTCACCATAGAAATCCAGTCTAGCATATCGCCCCTAAATGTCCACGCTAAAATTTATCCTCACCAACCGTGCATCCCATACGTCATAAAGGTAAACTTAAAAAAGACATAAGGCATATACAGATGAACGATGCAGCACTGATCCAACAAATACTCAATGGGCAGCAAGAACACTACGAAACCCTCCTCAAGCGCTATATGGGCCTTGCCCAAAGCGTATGCGCCAGCCACGTACGGTACCAAGCATCCCACGATGACATTATTCAAGACAGCTTCATCCACGCCTATACCAAACTAGGCAAATTACGCAACCAAGAACGTTTTGGCCCTTGGTTATGCACTATTGTGCGCAATAAATGCCGCGATTGGTTGCGTAAACACAAAAAATCAGAAACCTTGGCCCAAATCCTGAGTGAAGAACCTCCAGTACATTTGGTCACTTCTCCCGAAGATGCGCTCATGCGCGAAGAATTACGCGAATGGCTCCGAGGGCACCTGGCGCGACTCCCAGAATCCACCCGTGAAGCCATGAGTTTGTGTTATATCGATGGCTTCGAACAAAATGAAGCCGCGGATTTTTTAGGCGTGAGTCTAAGTGCGCTGAAAAAACGATTGCAATATGGTCGAACTCAACTCAGCGAACGCATCTGGGGTGAGTTGGAACATGTAGAGACTGCCCCGAAGAAAGAACCAGCGGCACTTTCTGGCGCTATTATGATGACATTACCGAAAGGTAAGACCCCAAGTACAGTAACAGCAGTTGGACAGCTCATTGAAATGGCTACAGGAAAACCAATCATAACAGTTGCGTTTTTATTCATATTAATTGCATTTACAGCTATTAACTTTTGGCCTAATCAATCACAAAAAATCGAACCATCAACTGCTACTCCCCACATTGAGTTGAGTCAACCCATCGAAGATAATGATACGTCAAATCCCTCCACAAAAATTGTAAAAGCAAACACTCAAACCAAAATCACCACACTCACTACCAACAAAAAAACCGTACCCAAAATCATATCAAAGGGCATAAATGGTATCGTGCTCGATAAAAACACGAACCAACCGATTCCTGAGGTAGAAGTCTTGATTCAACGCAAAGAAGAAATAAACACACCAAAAATCTTTGCTAAAACTATCACAGAAGCCGATGGAACATTCTCCTTTCCAGAATTAACATCCCCAAAAACTGGACTACATTTTAAGTTAGGTGCTCCATATCATTATGGAGGAAGCCACTATATGCAACATAAAGCTTCCAGCCAGCCAGTTAAGGTGAATTCTGAAATAATCATTCACGCCCGTAAAGAAGGTAGTGTCAGTGGGATTGTTCAATACCCTGATGGAAAGCCCGCTCCTTTTGTAGAAATTAAACGAAGTTACAAAGTCAACAAGTGGTCCTCTTTTAACTTAGCCACGACTGATGAGCAAGGTCGGTATGCATTTTTTCATGATGGAGGAATCTGGGAGATTCGTGCAGAGGCATCTCTTTCAGTTAGAACCAACAGTATAGAATTAGACTTAAATGCCTTAGAACATATTAAGCAAGATTTTACAGTGCCACGTGGAGGGATGATCCGATTAACCTTAGAGACAGGAGACGTATCAATTGATGAT
This sequence comes from uncultured bacterium, assembly GCA_938082445.1. Classification (GTDB taxonomy): domain Bacteria; phylum Hydrogenedentota; class Hydrogenedentia; order Hydrogenedentales; genus DTSJ01. Next base: position 1,526 of record CALLLL010000106.1, on the reverse strand, counting down.
CAGAGATTGAATATGGTTGTTCGGCACGGTTTAAGAGAAGATTACTCTGAAAGCGAACATCGTTTTGGTAGCTCCTCACACTTTGGATTTAATGCAAAACCATTCAAACATAATGACACTCACTTCCGAAAAGGAAATACGTTATTTTTTCCAAATCTTAGCCCCAACACATATACATTTGAGGTCAAAACGAAAGGATTTGAAACCGCTGCGACTGAAGATATATCAATAGATGAATCCTTAAGTACTCAGCAAGTCAAATTAGTATTAGCAAAGGTAGAAACCCAAAACTCCGATTTGTCTAGAATCCCCGCACCACCAAGCAAAGAAATTCCCCCTTTATCTCCCCAAGAAACAGAAGTTACATGGATTCCTTATGTCTACTCCAGCGAGGAGTTAAGAAGAGCCTATGGCACATTTAACTTCTCGATAAATGCATCCACTAGCCATGTCGAAATACCAACTAGTAATAAGAAATTTAAAAATGGTAATTATTGGTTTATTACTTTAAAAGATGGATATCCTGCCGATATTAAATTCATAACCCTAATAAACAAAACCTATACCCACGAGGCAATTTTTGGCGAAAGCGGTATCGCCTTTGGAAATTTATCCCATATTTCGAAGCATACTCAAGGAAAGCCTTACATTATCCCATTCGAAATCTGGGAGGATTTCAAAGAAAAAATAATTACGGAGGATATCTCATCTAAATTCTTCGACCTAGCTGAAGCACTCGCTCAAGGTCCAAAAGGCGATGAATCCGGGGATTTCACCATCCCTTACCTCTCCCCTGGCTGGTATGTTGCCTATTATGACTCAACCGCCAGCAAACCCTTCGAAATTAAAGCCGGCCACGAAACGGGCCTGATTGAGTGGGATATCCCTCCTGAAACTCCTGAATCCGTGTCCCGATAGACTTTTGACACGTCAATCCGCTGTGTGGTACTATTTGCCCCTAAGTAGGAGCACCAGTTCCTCACCCCATAGCCGCCATGTAGCGAGCTCATCGGGTTAGTGTCACTAATTACAGACGAGATCTGTGTATTTTTTTAGCGACCGAGGACTGGTTCCTCGGTCGTTTTTTTGTTTGTATGCCCAACAATAGGGGCTACACAGGAGGTATTCCATATTTCTAAGCAACAAGTAGATACTACGCGCATCAATGAACAGATTCGTGTGCCCCAAATTCGCGTCATCGATGATGAAGGCGAACAATTGGGCATCATGAAACCTGAAGACGCGCTGCGCCAGGCTGAAGGCAAGGGCCTCGATCTCGTTGAGGTCGCCCCCAATGCCAAACCGCCTGTGTGCCGCATGATTGATTACGGTAAATACCGTTATCAACAAAGCAAACGCCTTAAAGAAGCCAAGAAAAACCAGCATATTGTGACGGTTAAAGAAATTAAATACCGTCCCAAGATTTCTCAACATGATTTCGATTTCAAAACGAACCATGTAAAAGAATTCTTAGATGCAGGCAACAAGGTGAAAATCACCATCATGTTCCGCGGGCGTGAAATGGC
>CALLLL010000105.1 GCA_938082445.1 uncultured bacterium | reverse complement strand
TTCTGATACTTCCGAGTCATAATCATGTCTCCTTTCAAAGAGTGTAATTATTTCCCGGATCAATACTCCACTTTTAGGCGAGCATTACAATATCGATGAACTCATTAAAGTGGTGGTGTGGTTCTGGAAAATGGTGCTGATTGGTCACGACTCGACTGTCACCCTGTGGCAGATTAATTTCTGCTTAGTTTCGGAATACACCTACCCCCAAAACGCCCTAATCGGGCACTATTCTAAGCCTATCTTCCGGTATCGAGTAAAATCCGATACCGGATTTTTGATTTCCACCTCAAATTTGCATGAATTTGAGTGGAACAGGTACAATATCAGAATCAAAATTTAGTTAAATAAGGAGGTTCCCGTGAAGTCTACTATCACCCGCCGCCATTTTATCCAGTCTGCGATAGCCGCAACTGGGGCCGCAGCCCACTCAACGTCATCTTGGGGGCAACCGGCGATCACTTCTTCTGTATCCCCCAATAACCAACTGAATGTCGCTTGTGTAGGGATCGCTAATATGGGCAGTATGCCTCTTCGCGCTTCTAGCGCAGAGAATCTTGTTGCCGTTTGTGATGTTGACTGGCGCGAGGATACAAAAGTCTGGCGCAAAAATAGTCCTGCATTTAACGCATCACAGGTCCCTCATGCTAAAAAATTCTCTGATTTCCGCGAAATGCTGGATGTGATGAATGATGATATTGATGTCGTCTGTGTATCCACACCCGATCATACCCATTTCCCGATTACTCTGGCTGCCATGGAAAAGGGCAAACATGTGTTTGTACAAAAACCTCTATCCCATAATGTTTGGCAAGTGCGTACTCTTCGTAAAGCCATGCACAAGTATGGCGTCACTACCGTTATGGGGAATCAAGGACACACAAGCGACGGTATTCGCTCTATTAAAGAATGGTACGATGCAGGAATCCTAGGCGAAGTTCGTGAAGTTCATTGTTGGACCGATCGCCCACGTGGTCCTTGGTTCATTAAACCAGAGACTTTTCCACCCGCTTACCCTGAGGTACCTGATCAATTAAATTGGGAGCTTTGGCAAGGCCCTGTCACCGAGCAACCTTACTCGCCTGAATATGTACCTGTAAAGTGGCGTGCCTGGTGGGATTATGGTGTAGGTTGTCTTGGCGACATCGGTTGCCACTGTATTGATGCACCATTTTATGCATTGAATTTGGGCATGCCTACCGCTGTGGATATCGAATTGGATCAATACTTTAATGACCATTTTACCCCCTTTGGTGCACATGTTACTTATCATTTTCCTGCACGTGGAGATAAACCACCGGTCACACTACACTGGTACGAAGGTAAGTTTAAACCGCCTATGTTAGATGGTTTGGATGAATTGCCTTCCAATGGTATGTACATGATCGGCTCTGAGGAAACGGTCTATCATGAAGGAATGCGCCCCTATGAGCCTATGTTATGGCCTAAAGAGCGCAACGAAGTGCTCAAAGAACGCCTTGCACAAAAAACTATTCCTCGTGTAGAAGGCGGTCCTGTCGAAGAGCTCTTTTATTCATTGAAAGACGGGCCTACCCCAGGCTCAAACTTCGACTATGCTGCACAATTGACTGAAGTCGTATTACTCGGTGGTATTGCCATCCGAACTGGAAAACGCATCGAATGGGATGCTGAGAAAATGGAAATCACCAATCATCCAGAGCTTAATAAATACGTAAAAGAACCGGTCCGTAAAGGCTGGGAGTTTGGTGAAAATCTCTGGACTTAAGTGAATTTAACTCCTGTAATCTGGGATTTAACCCGAATTGCAATTCATCAGGAGTATTTCTTTTAGGAGGCAACTCTTTAATAATTAATGGTTCGATGAATTGAAGCGATCCTATTTGAAAAGTTGGCTTATCTGCATCATTTACAATCCCAAACGGCGACACCAAGCCCTCGGCTACCAATCGCCCACTCAATACGAAAACAACATGAAACTACACCAAACACTAGCAGCATAAATTACCGGATTGACCGTCCACTATGGATGGAGCATTACAAAGGTTGGATATATTTTCTAATGAAAGTTTGATTTACGTTCTAAATTATAATATATTTCGCATATATTAAATATTGATTATCTTTAGTAAATATATGCTTGGATCCTCTACACGTATAGTGGAATTAAGAAGGATATAAAAATGAAATTGCCATATACTTTACGATTTTCCATCTATGCTGTGATGTATCTTGCCCTTTGCTTAGTTAGTACTGCACAGCCTATTCATATATACCTTACATATTCAGACACTCCTGAAACTTCAATTGATATAAATATTATCATGCCTGATAGGACAGGTCCCGTTGATATTTACTACGATGATGAACCCCGACATGAAATTTTAGCCGAGTATCGCTTATCCACATCGGCTATATATGTACCTACACCAATAGAATTGGCCGATGGAAGAAAGGTATATATTGCCCAATTAAAAAAATTAAAACCCGGTACACAGTACTCATTTATAGCCGGTAATACCAATGATGGTTTTTCACGTGAATTAAAATTTCGAACATTACCAGGAGGTAATGCTCCTATACGCTTTATAAACGGAGGCGATATGGGTGTTGATACCCGTGCAAACATGATACAACGTGTGGCTGCGAAATCCGATCCAGATTTCGCCGTCATCGGAGGAGATTTAGCTTATGCGAATGGCTTGATCGGGAATTTAGACCTTTGGGATAAATGGCTTAATAATTGGCAAACACTAATGAAACGAAGTGATGGTTCTATGATTCCCATAGTTACATGTATTGGGAATCATGAAGTCAATAAATATAAAACTGATATCTCAGAGTTGCGTTCGCCTTGGTACTTTTCATTATTTGGGCGGCAAGGTGAAGAGTTGTACTATTCGCGTACTGTTGGAGACACAATGGTATTTTTTGTTTTAGACAGTGGATATCATCATAATTTTGAGGGCAAGCAATCCGAATGGTTGAAAATGGAACTGGAAAAGTACAAACACATTCCACATAAATTTGCTGTGTACCATATGCCCATGTATCCAGCGTTTAGTGATTATTCCAGTGAGAGAAGACAATTAGCGAGGGCTTCTTGGGCAACATTGTTTGATGAATATGGGGTACGTGTTGCCTTTGAACATGATGACCATGTTGCAAAACGCTCTAAGCCTCTCAAAGCCAATCGAGTAGAAGAAGGAGGGACTGTGTATATAGGTGATGGAGCATTTGGACGTGAAAGCCGCAATGTAGATCGAACTGTGCGTTGGTATAATTC
>CALLLL010000104.1 GCA_938082445.1 uncultured bacterium | reverse complement strand
GTGTTGGCCTCGACAATATTACCGTAAAACTTCTCGAAAAGAAGTGGTAACTTAACTTTTTAGCCTTGGGTGAATTCTCGCTGGCTTAGGTGATATAGTTTGACTATGAGTCTAAGTGCTTCACAACATAAATGGCTGACCCTAACATTAATCCCTGGTGTGGGAACAGTGCAGTTCGTTCGATTACTCGCGCGCTTTCACACTCCTGAGAATATTTTAAGCGCCCCCGTTTCAGAACTAAGTGAGATCGTGGGCAAAGCATTGGCTCAGCGGATCAGTCAATACAGTGAAGTGGTCGATCTGAACCAACAACTTCGTTTAATGGATGAATATCAAGTTCATTTAACGACTCTGGATGACCCAGACTATCCATTACGATTGGCTGAAATTTATGATCCCCCCTTGGCATTGTTTTGTCGTGGTGAGTTACACCAACGTGATCAGTTTGCCATTGCGCTGGTAGGTACACGACGCGCTACCCCTTATGGAATTCGCATGGCTGAAAAGATCGCACGCGAATTGGCGAATCGAGGCATAACAGTGATCAGCGGAATGGCTGCTGGGATTGATACTGCAGCACATCGAGGGGCTTTGGATGCTGGCGGGCGCACAATTGCAGTGTTGGGGTGCGGCGTTAATGTGGTCTATCCCAAAAGCAATGCTGAACTGATGCATGACATCATTCAACAAGGGTGTGTCTTGTCGCAATTTCCGATGGATTCTCCCCCTGCTCGTACACATTTTCCGGTGCGAAATCGTATCATCAGCGGCATGAGTATGGGCACGGTAGTAGTTCAAGCTCCAATAAAATCTGGGGCATTAATTACAGCGCATACGGCTTTAGAACAAGGGCGTGAAGTCTTTGCCATTCCCGGTGAAATCGGAATTCACAACAGTGCTGGCCCCCATTCACTTATCCGAGATGGTGCAAAATTGATTGAGACGGCCGATGATATTCTTGCTGAGTTAAATGTACCGGATGAACTGCACGTGAGCGCGGTGAAGTTACCCGAAGCTTCCCCTACGCCAACACCTCCCAAAGCGAATGATGTACCAAACGTTCCCCCCATGCCCAGAGCCCATGCAAGTGTAAGCAATGATGTGGAAAAGGATATACTCTCTGTTCTTCAGTCCAACGGCTCCTATGTGGATGAAATTGCGGCAGCATGCCGGATCTCTGTTGCTGAAGCCTTGAGCACCTTAACCATACTTGAGCTTAAGGGAACGGTACGACAATTTAGTGGAAAGCGATTTGCACCTCGATGAAACTGGCTAACCGAATTCGTACAGGTGATTCTATTGCCCCTCCCCTTTCATGGGCCTTGTCGTCTTTGACACCACTCACACGCCTTGGAATGTGGTTACGCAAACGTAAAAAAGTCACCTCGGTAAATGCACACGTCATCAGTGTAGGCAACATCACCGCAGGCGGTACCGGTAAGACACCGGCGGTCATTCGAATTGCGAAAGAGCAAATCGCCTTGGGCAAGAAAGTCGGAATCTTAACGCGAGGCTATGGGACTAAGTCCAAGGAAGCCATCGTTGTTTCCTCAAATGTATCGCCCGATGAATACTATTCCGAATTGGGAGATGAGCCTGCGGTCATTCTTCGACATGTACCGGATGCAATCGTGTTTAAAGCAGTTAATCGCGTAGCAGCTGCTAAACTTGCCGCGTATGAGCATGGATGCACCGTACTTATTCTTGATGATGGCTTCCAGTATATTCACTTGGATCGAAAAGAAAATATTTTATTAATCGATTCTACCAATCCGTTTGGAAATGGTAATCTACTCCCTCGCGGATTTTTACGAGAACCCTTGGAAGAACTTCGTCGTGCGACCCGATGTATTGTCACGCGTTGTAGTTCCGACACGAATCGCACAGCCATTAAACAGGAGCTTCAAAAGCACAATCCGGGTTGTCCACTAGAATGGACCACCCATGCGCCCAGCTATTTCTATCATGTTGCCACTGGTGAAGAATATCCCCTTGATCATTTCAATGGTCAACGCGCAGTTGCTGCCTGTTCAATCGGTAATCCGGAATCGTTCACAAAGACCTTAGGTGCATTGGAAATCGAAATTTCGGAAACGCGTGCCTACGATGACCATGCCCCGATACCCTCCGAGGCATTCGACACCGAGTCGCCTATTATCATTACCGAGAAAGATGCTGTACGCCTAAAGACTCCACCCAAGAATGTTTATGCGCTGGTCGTGGAACTGCGTCCCTACCCCTAAGTTCCACCCTTTCCTTATAAAGACTAGTCAGGAATGTTGCAGGCCCTGATGTGGATATGGGAAACAATGGGGTATAAATTTGGACATAACACCATGATAGCTATCAAATAGCCTATTTTCATTAACCTTTAGGCTCTAAGTCAGCACTTGCATGTCGGCTACATCGAAGTGTTTGATCTCTTCATCTTGACCTACTTTGATTTTATTGGGCCATGCGGGATCAGAAAGTAATGCGCGCCCGATGGCGATGAGATCGAATTCGTCGTTTTCCATACGCTCCAGCAACGCATCAATATTGGAAGGCGTGGAGCCTTTCCCCATAAAGGAGCCGAGGAAATCGCTTTCAAGTCCGACACTACCTACACTGATCGTAGCTTTACCCGTGATCTTTTTGGTCCAGCCGGCTAGATTTAAGTTGGAGTCTTCAAATTCGGGTTCGTCAAATCGACGTTGACTGCAATGGAATACATCTACCCCGGCTTCACACAGTACGTTGAGGTAGGCCTCAAGTTCTTGTGGAGTGGGTGCCATTTTATGGGTGTAATCCCCTTGTTTCCATTGTGAATAGCGGAACACAATGGGAAAATCATCGGATACGTTTGCGCGCATGGCCTTCACGACTTCAGAGGCGAATCGTGCTCGAGTCGCTAAATCGCCGTTATAGCCATCGCTGCGTTGATTGGTTACACTCCAGCAAAATTGATCGATGAGATAACTGTGGGCACCGTGGATTTCCAATCCATCCATGCCAATCGCTTCGGCGTCTTTGGCAGCTTGTCCAAAGGCTTCCACACAGGCATCAATATCGGCTTGTGTCATTTCCACAGGCGGTTGCGCCTTTTCATGCAGCATTGCTACTTGTGGGTGAATGACGGGTGATGGTCCAATGACAGGATCTGCTGGACTGGGTCCTGAGCCCGGTGTACGCATACTTCCCACGTGCCAGACTTGCGGAATGATATGTCCTCCAGCGGCATGCACTTCTTCCACGACTTTTTTCCACCCCGCCAAGGCTTCATCACCATAGAAACTAGGCACATTATCGTATCCATGAGACCCTTTTGCCCCTGGTGGAGTACCTTCGGTCACGATAAGGCCTACACCGCCTTCAGCGCGTCTTTTATAGTATCCCGCCACTTCATCATTGGGGATGCTGTTGGGGGATTGACTGCGTGTCATGGGGGCCATAACGATGCGATTGGATAATTCGACTTTGCCGAACGAGAATGGACGAAACAGGGTATCGAGCTTGGATGACATAATAGTTTCCTTGAATAGAGTTCAAAACAAGTAGAAAAGATAACATGTTAACCATCTGTAATCAAATCCGCCTAAAACTATTCAAAATAAGGGGTTAAATGAGGTATACTACTGTTTTCGCTGACCCTAACCCTTTGAAGGACCTGTTTCATGTACATTGGACGTATTGTTTCCGTCGCCAAAACCCCTGATAACCGTATTGTGGCCTCTTATCGCGTATCCAGCCGCTCATTTCCCAACCGTAAAGCGGTCATTAGTGGAGACAAAGTAAGTATCGTGCCCAAAGATGGCCATGAAGGCGATATCTTCAAAAATCCTTATATTGCTTATAACTGTGTACGTCTTGTAAATAATGGAGACATTGCTGTAGTCACCAATGGTAGCCAAACCGATCCAATTGCTGAAAAAATTGCGATGGGGATGCCTATTCGAGATGCCTTGGTCCTCTCCTCATTGGCTATGGATTACGAAAAAGACGATTACAACACTCCGCGGATCAGTGCCGTTGCCGATCGTGTAAACAACACGGGCTGGTTGGCTGTGGTCCGTGACAATGGCTTGGAAGTTCGTGAGATGCCATTGGAAGCAGGTCAATTTTTCTATGTATCCACGTATGAAGAAAACACATTGGAAATCGCTCAAGGCGGTGACTATACCGCGAACACTTCTGAAGAAGCCTGCGAATTTATTCTGAGCAAAAGTGTTTTTGCCGAGCGTACAAACCCTGTGACTGCGGTTGCTGCAGTATTGACTGATGGTGCATTCGAGTTAACTTCTCAGGATGTTGTAACTGATTAATGTCGCATCAATTTGCCACGGAGATAGACGAGCTCATTCGTGCCCGGTATACCATGCTGTACGTGGTAACCTGGGAGGAACATCGTGCACGTAAACTCATTGGTAGTGTTGCCGACAAACAACAAAAGCCGGTATACCAATGGAGTATAACCAACGGTCTCTATACCGCCAATATTGATAATGCCCCTATGAGTGTAGACTCTAATCCGCGTCAACCATTAGAAGTCTTGCAAAAAATCCAGACGGATGAAAATGAAGCCATTTATATTTTGCATGATTTTTATCGATTCTGGGAAGAGCCGGATGTCGGCAGAAAATTACTTGACCTGAGTCGCTCTCTTAAGAGTAGTCGCAAAACAGTCATTATTATGGGGCCGGTATTAAACCTCCCGGAGGAGCTGGAAAAATCGGTCACCATAGTCGATTTACCTTTGCCGGATTACAATGCCATCGATCACCTGCTCACCAATAAAATCATAAAATCTGCTCGAAACTTTACAGTTAATCTAAATCCTGAGGAAAAAGATAAACTCATCAAGGCAGCAATAGGGCTAACGTATGATGAAGCAGAGAATGCATTTGCACGCGCTATAATTGATGATGGCACTTTGAACGGTGACGACATCAATATTGTATTGGAAGAAAAAGTTCAAATCATTCGCAAGAGCGGCGTGTTGGAATATTGTCCTGTGGACGAATCCATTTCAACAGTTGGTGGTATGGACATCCTTAAAGAGTGGCTTAATAAACGCGAGCGGGCCTTTGGCGAAAACGCTCGACGGTATGGATTGCCGCAACCACGAGGCATTCTATTGATGGGTGTACAAGGCTGTGGTAAAAGCTTATTGGCCAAGACTATTGCGACTTCATGGAGTCTCCCCCTTCTTCGATTGGACATGAGTCGGATTTTCCAAGAGTATATTGGGAGCTCAGAGCAAAACATGCGAAAGGCCATGAAAATCGCTGAAAGCATTGCTCCGGTCGTTCTATGGATTGATGAAATTGAAAAAGCATTCTCGGGTATGACCGGGAACAGTGGAGACGGCGGTACGACGAGTCGTGTATTGGGTAGTTTTTTAACCTGGGTACAGGAAAAGACCTCAGCCGTCTTTATTGTAGCGACTGCAAACCAAGTCCAAGGCTTACCGCCTGAGTTATTGCGTAAGGGGCGCTTGGATGAAATATTCTTCGTAGATTTGCCCTCATTGGAAGAACGGAAAGAAATTATTGCAATTCATCTTCGTAAAAAGAAGCGAATCCCTGAATCGTTTGATATTGATACTTTAGCGAAATTGAGTGCAGGCTATAGCGGGGCCGAATTGGAACAAGCTGTGATTGCTGCCTTGCACGATTCATTTTTTGAGGATCGTGAAATCACCAGTGATGATATTGCTCGAAATATAGATGTTACCGTGCCCTTATCTGAGACTATGCGTGAACAAATCGATGCGATGCGTGATTGGTCAAAGGATCGCGCTCGTAGTGTTTCCTCCACCCCCTTCAATTTGATTGAGGAGTAGTATTCTCAATGGATCGCTTTGATTGGCTGGAAATAAAAGAGGATGGTGCGGCAAGTGCCAAAGAAACTAAACCCGATGATTCCTTTGGGCACGATAGCCAGGGATACTATCATCGCGCCCGAAAAATGCGGGAATCGGGTCATTTTAGGTTAGCTGTACACTTTTATGAACAGTCCATTGGGTTGGATTCGCACCATTATCTCGCTTGGCGAGAGTTAATTGATACGTTGGTGCGTGCACGACAATTAAAAAGAGCCGATGAAGTATCCCAAAAGGCTTTACAACTATATCCGAATGTGGTTGAATTGTATGCGGCTCGAGGCTTAGTGCTGTTGCATTTACACCAAATGGATCAGGCAAAAGCGCATGTGGAACGTGGACATGCCAATGGGGATCGCTCGTGGTATTTGTCCTGCGTGCAGGCAGAAATTATATTGCTGGATAACAAAGGGTATGCTCAAGAGGTATCCGATTGTATGATGGCAGCGTTTGAAACATCGAATCATTCATGGGAACCTTATTTTATCGGTGGCTGGTTTATGCTGGATGCCGAATTACCGACTTGGGCAGCTGGGTATTTTGCAGAAGCTGGTCATCGTCATCCAACGGCCCCTATTGTTTGGTTGTGCTTGGGCGATAGTTTTAAAGAATTACGCTTGTTTGATCAGGCGATGTTTTATTATCAGAAAGCCACAGAATTGGAACCACAGCATCAGTTGGCCTTGAAGCGTCAACGAGATTGTGCCCCATCAATCTTTGGAATGATGCGTATTTTTAATAAAGAATCGCTCATAGAGCGTTGGAATAAAGCCGTGAAAGACGGCAAATAGAATCATATACGATTGGAGTTGGATACAAATGAGTACTGAATATGTAAGTCCCCTGGTTGAGCGTTTCGCCACGAAAGAAATGTCTGAATTGTGGAGTGCACAAAAGAAGTTTTCCACATGGAGGCGTTGCTGGATTGCATTGGCTGAAGCGGAACAGGAATTAGGTCTTCCCATCACCGATGAGCAAATCAAAGAAATGAAAGCCAATGTTGATAATATTGATTTTGAGTCGGCTAAGGCTCATGAATCCAAAACCCGTCATGATGTAATGGCACACATTCATGCCTACGGTGAAGTGGCTCCCAATGCTATGCCCATTATTCACTTGGGCGCAACCAGCTGTTATGTAGGCGATAATACAGATCTGGTTTTGCTTCGTGAGGGCTTGGAAATCATTCTCAACAAAGCCGTCAATGTATTGGGGAATTTAAAAGCTTTTGCTCTTAAATGGAAAGAGCTTCCAACACTGGGCTACACCCATTATCAAGCGGCTCAGGTGGTTACAGTAGGGAAACGCGCATGCTTATGGGCACAAGATTTGGTTTTTGATATCGAAGACCTTGAAGACCAATTGAAACGCCTTAAGTGCCGTGGTGTAAAAGGGACTACCGGCACACAAGCTTCTTTCATGGCTTTATTTAATAATGATTCAGACAAGGTACGTCAACTGGACAAATTGGTTGCTGAACGCCTGGGATTTCAAGAATCCTATCCTGTCACTGGTCAAACGTATCCGCGCAAAGTGGATACGCAAGTATTGCAGGTCTTGGCTTCAATCGGTGAAAGTGTTCATAAATTCGCGACCGATATGCGTTTATTGCAAAACATGAAAGAAATAGAAGAGCCATTTGAGAAAACGCAGGTGGGTAGTTCTGCGATGGCCTATAAACGTAATCCAATGCGCAGTGAACGTGCATGTTCATTGGCACGTCATTTGATGGCCTCTCCCCTGCACTCGCAGTTTACTACAGCCACTCAGTGGTTTGAACGTACCTTGGATGATTCTGCTATTCGTAGAATCAGCTTGCCTGAAGCATTCTTGGCTTGTGACGGTATTTTGAATTTGTACCTCAACATTATGGAAGATCCGGCGGTATACCCTAAAGTTATTGAAAAGCATTTATGGGCTGAATTGCCCTTTATGGCTACTGAGAACATTATCATGGAAGGTGTGAAGCGTGGTGGTGATCGCCAGGAACTCCATGAAGTTATTCGTGTCCACTCCCATGCCGCAGCGGCGGTTGTGAAGCAAGAAGGTGGAGACAATGACCTTTTGGATCGTATGGCCAATGACCCGGTAATTGGCATGACACGCGAAGAAATAAATGCTACGATAGACCTCAAGGAGTTTGTGGGTCGTTCTCCACAGCAGGTGGAAGAATTTGTCGCAGACTTTATGGATCCGATTCTTGAAAGAAATTCGGCCCGTTTGGGAGCTGAATCGGATGTTCGGGTATAAATAGAGTAGATTAGACTAGTCAATTAGTTAAAAGGTGATGATATAGCTTCTGAACCCTTAAAATATGCATTCATTATGAATCCCCGTTCGGGGAATGGCCGCGCCTTAAAAGCTTGGGCGCGGCTACAATCGTCTGTTGAAGCGGTGGTGCCTGAATATACCATGCTGCATACAGAATATGGTGGACATGCTAAAGAATTGGCGACTAAGGCTTTACAGGACGGTTACACACGCATAGTCAGTTGTGGCGGTGATGGCACCCATAATGAAGTAGCCAATGGCTTCTTTCAAAATGATCAAGCCATCAATCCTGATGCTTCTATGGTCATTGTTCCATTTGGAACAGGCTGTGATTTGGGGCGCTCATTGCGTTTACCAAAACCGGATGATACTATCGACTACATTGCCGATCCACAAACGACCGCTATGGATGTGGGAAAGTTACAGTGTGTGGGTGAAGATGGTGAGACGGTCGAGAATTACTTTCTTATTGCAGCCCATGCTGGGTTGGGTGGTCATCTCAACATGCAAGTCAATAACCGCAGCAAAGCATTGGGAGGGTTTCTGACCTTTTTGCTGGGAGTCATTACTGCTCGGTTGACTTATACGGATCCAGAGATGACTGTAACGATCGATGGTGAAACGATTACGAAGCCGTTTATGGATATTATTATGGCCAATGGGCAATATGACGGTGGTGGTATGCATATTGGACCGAAAACCTTGCTCAACAATGGTCACCTCGAAGTGTATACCATTGATAAATTGAACTTTCTGGGCGTCTTATCCAATATCCCCCGAATCTACAATGGTACGCTGGAGGAGCACCCCAAGGTAACGTATTACCGTGCCAAGAAAATCACCATAGAGTCGAATGAAAAAGTTTGGATTTCTCCTGATGGAGAAGTTTCCGGTGTTTTACCAGCAACAGTCGATGTTATCCCTCAAAGCATCAATATGGTAATGGGCCCTAATCCGCCGTTGGTATAAATTCACCTTCTGGCCCTATTGCAATAGGGCCTTCTGCTGGCCATTCATAGCCCTGCGTACGCTCGACCAATTCTTCCTCATCAAGAGCAAATTGCGGGCTTATTTCGACGACTACATTGGTTAAATCACGTGTACAACCAGCAGCATTCACCCATGCTCCCCAGAATCGGGACATATCATTACGTGCCTCTTCAACAGAACCATGACCAGTCATTTGCTTTGTGGGCGTGGTTTCTCCTGCTTTGGGAATTTCGAGAACAATATTTTCGCCTTCAGCGTATTCAAGTGCATCAAATATGAAGGTTTCGAATTTATATCCATTTAAACCATCAGGAGTGATCAGATCACCCTTTTCATTGATGTATGGAATCTTTTTGTGAGAACAATGCCATGGAAATTGTTCGTATTTATCGTAGACAGCTTGAATAAAATCAAGAGAAATAACATGGATTGCTGCATTGGAGGCGAAGTGCACCATGTTGCCATCTGCATCAACATCGAGTAATTGTGGAAATATGTCCAATTCGGTGTATTCTATCACGCGCAATTTTCCATCGCATGTACAAAATACCCCAGCGGGATCGCGTAAACTTTCTTTACGATTTACTTTGGAAGACAACTCGCAATTCTTCAGAATATGGTAGCCGATAAAATAGGGATCGGCCAAGCGCGTCGCCCAGTTATCCACCTGAAAATAGCTGAATGTATCTATACCACGTTTTCGCGCATCATCCATAATGCCATTTTCAATTAGCGCTGGAATACATCCGCCATGTCCATTGGGGTTCATAGCCAAGGACGATGGTGAATTGAGGATATATTTCCCTTGCTCATCCACACAGGGCATCATGCGCTGTTTAAAAAAGACGACATCATCAGGATTTAATCCAAAAAAGTTTTGTTCAGCAAAAAACTCTTTCGTAGCCACTTCATTGCTTTCACCAACCATAATATACCAAGGCAAAACACAGCCGTAGCGGCGTTGAATACCGTGGATCTTTTCAGCATGGAATGCAAAAAGGGAACGTCCCGATACAGGCCCAATAGGAAACGCCCCTTTGGGTCCATGATATCCCAAGCGTGTTCCTTGTCCGCCCGCTACTAACACCAATCCTACACGGCCAGCTCGCAGTGCATCTTCACCCGCTTGTTTGGCTGCTTGAGCTGAATCACTTTCCCAGGTATCCACTACGGGTGCTAAGACATTGGCAGGGGTAATAGAGTCAAAATATTCCCCCGAGTGCTCATTCAAAATCCAGGTGTTTATTAGCCGATCGACTTGGTTAAAATCGATCGCACTGAGCTGAGTTGAGAACGCTTGCTGATCACTTTCATCAAGGCTATCCCAATGATTCAAAATATGCTCTTGACCTGCTGTTGTTATGGATTGAATTAATTTCTCGTCTAATTTCACTACATTATCCTTAGTATTACTCTATATTCTACATTTTAATTTGATGTAGGTACACGTTCCATCAAGCCAATTACTCGAATTGTATGTTTTACTTCTTCCCCTTCAACCGATAGCACAACAGTCAAATCTCCCTTTTGCAAACGGTTTTCTTGGGCTTCAGCAATAAGAAAATCAAAGGCGACTGTATTGGGCTCTTCACCTGCTCGGTGAGTAATTTCTATACTTTCATTGTCCATGCTCAATGATTTAACTTCGACCGGTATCGTATATGTAAGATGCATAACACCATCTATTTTTTGCCCTGGGGTAACTTTTCTTAATGTAATTGCATCTGGTGTAAATTGATATGGTCCAATCACATTTACGACTATAGGAATGGTTTGAATCGGGTTCTTAGTACGATCCCAATTCAACTCCGCTGAATATTTATGTGTACCGCCAGGAAGACCCGGAGAAATAGCTACGACTAATTCATGTTCGAGTAAATCAGGATTTTTCCATTCAGACTGTGGTATTTCTACTATTCTTAATGTCATTTGATCTGGAGCACCAGATGAAAGGCTAATACCTTTTAAATTGACACTTTCTGATTCTGTTTGAGTTATCCGAATCTTCTTTTCAATCACATCTTCGCCTTTGATGCTTTCGAAGTTAAATTCCTTTTCCGATAACTCAACCCCGCCATTTAAACGGGCAGAAACTGGTAACTGAAGAATACTTTGGTTGGGATCATTTGATGCGATACTGAGTACTTTACGAGATCTAAACCCATTAATTCGATTGGGGTCAACTGTAATTTCTAATATTCCTTCTTTACCCGGTAAAATGGTATTTTCTTTCATTTTCCCCTGCGTACACCCGCAACTTGTAGTCACTTTGGAAATTATCAATGGGGCAGTACCCTGATTCATAATTTTAACTTCTTTGATGCTATTTGAGTCAGAAGAAATAAGACCTAAATCTATTTCAGAAAACTCCAATTCAATTTTGGGAACCGCATCTGAATTTTCAGAGCTACCTATTTGCTCACTCATTTCCCCTGAAGTATCTTCCGAAGTCACCTCTAAAGAATCTTCTGAGGCTTTCTCCATCGCCGGAGTACTAATTGGAGATGGAATTTCTTCATCATTTATAGGAACTACGTTATCAGTATTCGGTTCACACCCTACAAACATTCCAAATACACATACAAACCCAATTGCATGAATTACCCA
>CALLLL010000103.1 GCA_938082445.1 uncultured bacterium | reverse complement strand
TGAATGGGAAGCAGAAGTAAAAGATATGTGTACGCGCATCGCCGATATGCGTCAGCAGTTTGTAGATAAATTGAAAGCCTTGGGTGTAGAACAAGACTTCTCATTCCTGACCACACAAAATGGTATGTTTTCATTTTCGGGTTTAACGCCTGAGCATGTTGAAAAACTACGCGCAGACTACGCCATCTACTTAGTCGGTAGTGGACGAATCAATGTTGCCGGATTAACCCCCAGCAACATCGATGCCTTTTGTGAAGCAGTCGCTGCTATCATCTAGGAAATATCAAAAGGACACATTGGGCTCATGAATCTATTGCTTATCGGTATTGCGGGAGGCCTCGGGGCCATAGCGCGGTATAGTACCGGAGCATTGGTGGAGCACTTTTGGCCCAAGGATCAATTCCCTTGGGGCACCTTTGTTGTGAATATGCTGGGCTGCTTGGTTTTCGGCATTGTCTATGCCCTCATTGAAGCCAGCCAATGGACACCCGATACCCAAGAACGCATTCGCCTATTTGTTCTCATCGGATTCATGGGCGCCTTTACAACCTATTCAACCTATGCTTTTCAAAGTGCAGCTTTACTTGAAGAATCCAAGTGGGGCTTGGCATTATGGAATATAGTTGGCCACACTGGCATTGGCCTCATACTCATTTTTGCAGGCATCTGGCTAGGAAAAACATTCGCTTAACATTAATAAAAAGGAAACCCACATGACCCGTCGCGTTATTAAAATACATGATTTACCCAGTATGGCTGGAGAAGACTTAGGCACTACTGAATGGCGCGAAGTCACTCAAGAAATCGTGCAGCAATTCGGCGAAGCTACTGGTGACACCCAATGGATCCATACCGATCCTGAACGTGCAAAAAACGAATCGCCATTCGGCGGCACCGTTGCACACGGTTACTACTCACTTTCATTATTACCAGGATTCCTTGAAGAATTAATGGATATGGAAGGCGCAGTCATGGGCTTGAACTATGGGCTCAACAAAGTTCGCTTTCCCGCCCCGGTGCCCGTAGGTAAACGAATTCGCGCTCACGCCAGCGTTAAAGACGTTGAAACAATTGATAATGGATACCAATATGTCATTTCTGCAGTCATCGAAGTGGAAGACAATGAAAAACCCGCTGCCGCAGTTGAAGCCATTTACAGAGTCTATGGTTAATCGCCCAATATGAGTGAAAATGATCCCTTATACATGCGCATACTGGAAAAGTTGGGTTTCAATACAACCCGACTGCGCTGGAAATTGTGTGAGAAGGAAAAAAAGCTCAAAGAGATCGCCAAACACGGGGTAAAACCAGCACGATTCGAATGGTTTTCCTACCCCCATAAACTCTGCACCAAATGCCGAGCGGTTAACGATAAAGAAGCCACAATCTGTCATGCATGTGATGCCAAACTGCCTTCCATGTTCGGATATAAAATGCGCCGCCTCATCACTGGTTCCGCCTCCGATGATTCACCCATTGTCAGCCAAATTTTCTTGGGACTAATCCTGCTCTTCTATGCAATTCAGATCAATGCAGGCGGATTTTCGCTCGGCAACATCATGGGGCCAGACAGAATCGGAACTCACGACTTAGGCAGCTTTTCGCCAATTGTTTATAATGGCTTTTCAGAATGGTACCGATGGCTGGCATTTGCCCTATTGCATGGAAGCCTCATCCATATTGCATTCAACATCTATGCGCTATTCAATCTGTGCCCATTGGTCGAGAATCAAATCGGACGCGGCAGGACATTAACGTTAATAACCCTTTCGCAACTAGGAGCAGCATTTGCTTGCTTCCTGGTCTACTATGAAATCCGAGGCGCGAGTTACCCTGTGGTGGGTGCATCTGGGTGGATTTTTGGGCTTATGGGATATGCAATTGTGCACTTCCACTTCTACGGTGATCTAACCCATCACCTTCGAAATTCTCTCATGAAATGGTGTGGATTCAGTTTGGTGCTTGGTTTTTTTATTCCAATCATCAGCAATACAGGGCATATTGGCGGACTCATTGTGGGTGGATTAATCGCACTGCTCCCAGAAGGCGGGAACATGCGCAAATTATGGATAGATAAAACATGGAACATAGCAGGTGCATTATGCGCTTTGATATGGATTACCGCAGCAGCCTGGATGCTATACATGTTCTTCAACGGCACAAACGAATATATCCTTGAAGATCCCTATGCCTTTGAAGAAGTGGATAGTGGATACTACGAGTAAAGAATCTATCCTTTTAAAAACCGTATCGCCAACTGACTCATCGTTTCAATTCCCACCGGTAAAGCTTCATCTCTAAAATCAAAATGCGGACTATGCAATCCCGGATAAGTTTTAGAAGCATCTGGATTATTCCCTAAAAACAAAAATGCCCCTGGAACCTTATTGAGATAAAATGCAAAGTCTTCCGCTGCCATTGAAGCCGCATGCGGTTCATAAAAAGCCTCAGCTCCAAATACCTCTTGCACAGTCTCTTTAGCGAAAGTACTCATCTCGGGATCATTATGCAAGGGAGGGTATGGGTCATGTCCAAAACGTACTGTTGCTTTTGCACGATGCGCCAATGCTGTATGCTCCACCACGCGCGGCAAGGCTTCCAAAATACGATTGCGCACGTCAGGGGTCAATGCACGAAAAGTCCCTTCCATGATCGCGGTTTCAGGGATAACATTCGAAGCGAATCCTGCCTGAATACGTGCGACCGTTAACACAGCCGGGTCCCATGGATTGGTTTCACGGCTCACGATACTTTGCAATGCTGTCACAATTTGGGAAGCGACATAAATAGGATCAACGCCTGCTCCCGGATCTGCACCATGACATCCAATGCCTTCAATATCAATATGGAAGAAGTCCGCACTCGCCATAGCAGGCCCACTCTTCACCCCAACTTGCCCAATAGGTAATGTAGGCCAACAATGTAAACCGAATACAGCATCAACATCGTCTAGAATTCCTTCTTCCACAATATACCGGCCACCGGCCGCTTGCTCCTCAGCCGGTTGAAATATAAATTTCACCGTTCCGTGCAACTGATCACGATGTGCATTCAAGACTTGGGCTGTTCCACATAAATTTGCCATATGACCATCATGTCCACAAGCATGCATGCGCTCGCTAATTTCAGAGCTGTAAGGAACACCCGTATCTTCTTCAATTTCCAAGGCATCCATATCACTTCGCAACGCGACCGTACGATCTCCCGATCCTTTTATGGTTGCAACAATCCCGGTCCCTTTAGCATGGCCACGTGTATACGCGACTCCAATGCTATCTAGATAGGCTGCTATTCTATCCGATGTCCAATGTTCCTCGAATCGAATTTCCGGATGAGCATGCAACTCATGACGCAATTGAACAATAGAAGGCAATATTTCATTTATCGTTTTTTTCACGGTCTTCTCCTCAGCTGAATCCCCATTATAGAAGATTACTCCGCATAAATCGACCGTTTGAATAATAGGAACCCCAAGGGTGTATATGTTAAAATATGCCCTCTAAGACCGCCACCACAGGAGAGTCATGTGTTACTTTCGTTTATCTATCTAGCCTTAGGCCTTACCTTGGTTATAAAAGGGGCTGACTTTCTCGTTGATGGAGCATCCACCATTGCCCGAGGTTTACGCATCTCTGAGTTCGTAATTGGCTTAACCATAGTATCTTTCGGAACATCCTTGCCAGAATTGATCATTGCTCTTATCTCTGGGGACAACGGAAAACCCGATATGATTGTGGGTAATGTTGTGGGCAGCAATGTTGCTAATATCCTATTGGTACTGGGTGTTGCAGCAATTATTCGACAATTGCCTGCAACCAACGATACCGTTTGGAAAGAAATCCCCTTTACCCTGGTCGCTTCTTTTGTCGCAGTACTTCTCTTAAACGACATCTTTATTGGTGGTGATGCGCCATTAGCATTGGATCGCCGAGATGGATGTATTTTACTCTTTTTCTTCCTCATCTTCATGGGCTATGCCGCACACATCATTCGACAAGACAATAAAATCACCCCTGAAGAGGGTCTTGCACCTGAAGAACAATCAAAGTTTCGTTCCATAGTTGGGATAGTCGCAGGGATATTAGGACTCTACTTTGGTGGAAATATGGCTGTTATGAAAGGAGCTGTCCCAGTTGCCGAAGCATTGGGTATGAGCGATGCCATGATTGGATTAACCATCATTGCCATCGGGACATCTTTACCTGAGTTAGCAACATCGGCTGTAGCAGCATACAAAAACAACGTCGATATAGCTGTCGGGAATGTGGTGGGTTCCAACATCTTTAATATATTTATCGTATTGGGAATTACCAGCTTAGTAAAACCAATCCCTTACGATGCAGCACTCAATATCGATCTGGCTATTATGGTGTGCGTCACAGTACTCTTGTTTGTCTTTTTATTCATTGGACATCCCAAGCGTACGATTCAACGGCATGAAGGCTTTGTATTTGTATCGCTTTACGGGGCGTATATGGTCTACATTATCGTACGCTAGTTGAACAGTGGAGTTACTTCTCTGCAAATCCCAACATTGTAATCATTCCGCGCAAGATATCCATATCTAAATCATCCCGCATATCTTTACCCATTACCGTCAAAGCTTCGAAAGAGGACATCGCTTTTTTGTGTTTACGGTGCGTGGTGAGTGCATCAAAAATATCGACCACCGTACACAAACGGACTAAAATAGGTATATCCTCCCCCACCAATCCATCGGGGTAGCCAGAACCATCCATCTTCTCGTGATGATGCCTGGCAATGGAAAGTGCTATTTCACTATCCACATTTAACTCTTTAAGCATTGCCTCGCTATCAATCGGATGCCGTTGCACTTTGACAAATTCAGAAACCGATAAGCTACCCGCTTTATCCAAAATGCTTGAGTCCACATTCTTCATTCCGATATCACGAAACATGGCTCCTTGCCCAAATTCAATGAGTTTATCACTTGAATACCCCATACGCTGCGCAAGTGCCAAACCCATCACACAAACATTCACACTATGGGTATACACTTCATAATTAAAAGAAGCCGATTGAATAAGATGCCGCAACGAGTTTCGCTGATCAAATAAGAAATCAACCGTATTGGCTACAATGGCTGCACCACGCTCAACCCCTTCTTGCATTTCATCCGACTCAAAAACATCCTTCACTACTCCACGTGCAGTTAAATGAAGTAGCTGCGTTTTTTCCTCCATGGGAATTCCTACATCCGCAAGAATTTGCGCCATGTTTTCTTCAAGATATCGACGATACGGTCCTATTTGGTCTATATGGATATAGAGAAAATGGATATTGTTTTCGATGAGTCGTCGCATACTCGAATTATCGAAAGGCGTTTCGCGATTGGCGTACAGTACTTCCTGCTCACCCGGGGATGCTTTGAAATACAAATCAAAATTTGTAGTAGTATCCACACGCAGGGAGCTCACTTGAATAGGGATATATTCATTCCCCTGATTCACAGCTTGAAGAAATTTATCGGTAATAGTGACTTCCATTCCTCTCCCCATTAATCTTGAACTCCCCCATCATAACAATCGAGCGAAGACGCATCAAACCCAGCAAGGCTCTTAGTCCCTTTTGGGTTTTACTTCCTCATCCAACACATCCACTGAGTCTTTTCGTAATTGCTTGACAATAGGATTCAATAAGCCATTTATCGTTAATGTTTCTCGAACGATACTTCGCAAAAAAATAGATGTCACTTCTGCTCCACTCACGGGCTTACCATTGTCGAGCGAATCCAACTCCACAGTCACCAAATTCAAATCCATATCTGCTTTGGGTATAAGGTTTGAACTAAAGGATACGCGAGCATCCTTACACAATACCTTTTTCACCACAAATTTGCTGGGATCGATACTCGCAGCTCGTTCAAATTTCTTGGCCAATGCCCCAATATTGGTTCCATCTAAAATCTCATGACGATAAAAAACATCGGTACCTATAAAAGAAAGTTGATCAATTGTTGGAGATTCCCCCAATAACGACATTAAGTCCAATTGAACGACCACTCGCTTACACGTTAATGCTTCACCTTCCTTAAATTTTTCAGGGTTATACAACGTTACATCATTGAGAATGATGGCTTTTTTACCCGGTGCAACAGAAATAGATTCAACATGGGCAGTGGAATCAAATGAAGTACCCAACATTTCCCCAATCGAACGTGATGCATAGCGCTCCACTTGCGTATACACCACCATACCTCCGATACCAATAACAATTAGTATCAAGCCCAATGCCGTAAATCCCAATTTAAGCGCGGCTTTCATACAAGTAATCCTACCCTACTCATCTTTTTGGGGCATACGTGTCAATGCTTGCAACTTAGGATAAATTTCTGTAAAACGCATTTGCAATACCTGGTAGGTTTCCGTCTGATTGGGGCGCCAGCGAATCACATCGGTTATATCCTCTGGTGCAGGTTCACCTTCCACAGGCGATGCAATGGGCTCTTGCGGTTTCCATTCATGATAGTAGGACGTGTTGTACCCCTTTATATACAATCGCAACGTTTTTATGTCATAAGGGATAATGGATTCACCATTCACAAAATCTTTTTTGGGGAATATCAGCAGGTTAGTTCGCATGTATTTATTTAATGCACCATTTTTTGTCTGAGAAACCGGCGAAGCAATGACATGATGCAATGGATAGATGTTGGCTCCCTTAGAAGTGGTTAAAAAAATATCCATATTACGCAAACTGGAGACATCATACGCAATGCTTGAATCAGGCAAGCTAGAGTCAATATGACACTCGATAATATAGTAATGTTCCGAAATATACGCCGCATCGCGAAGAAGAAATTCATCTATATCATTGTTTGGACTTTTTTGATTTTCATAGGCAAGCTTTATTTCTTTGATATTTCCATCCACCC
>CALLLL010000102.1 GCA_938082445.1 uncultured bacterium | reverse complement strand
ACCATCGAAAATAAAGGTGGAAAAATTGGCCCCGACCTGACAGGAATTGGCAAGAAAGCTACCCCTGAACTTTTAATCAAGTCTATTGTTGAGCCCTCTGCCGATATATCGTTAGGCTTCGACACATGGAGCATTGTAACTAAAGACAATCAAATCCTCACCGGATATATCGAAGTAGACGGTGACCCCATAGTGTTCAAAGGCCCCGACGGCATCCCCCAACGAATAGCTAAATCGAATATCAAAAAACGCACCAAGTCACCAAATTCAATTATGCTCTCCGCGGAACAATTACAATTAAGTGGACAGGATGTTGCGGATCTTGTGGCGTACATATCAAAACAGTAAATTTAGATAGGGGAACCAAAACGTAGAATATTGCCATCCAAATCTTCAATTGCAAAAACTCGATGGCCCCACTCGGCATCATACAAAGGTTCCACCACATTCACATCACTTCCTATCAGCGAATTATGTAACACTTGCGCGTCATCAACATTTATGTACAACTGAATCCCCAAGGGCCCATCACCTTCATGCTCAGACAAATGCAATGAAACATGGTCACGCGTGATCTCCAAAAACACCGGCTCGCCATTACCAGGGTCATATCCCCAAGATTTTGCAAAGCCTAGCTTCTGCGTATAAAATTCGTCACTCTTACCCGCATTCTCTACACGTAACATACTGATAGTGCTTTGTAGCATAAGGCCTCCCCAGAACCCATCGGTTCAATTCATATACTCAACATATTTCTATAAAAATACTATCATTTATATGCATTTACATGTAAACTCTCAACTATACTATCTTAAAACCAAAACAGGTTTAATAGCCCAATCAGGAGTACATCTATGTTTACCAAGTTTAAAATGGCATGGTCCACCCTTATGTTGTCATCAATGGCTGTTCTTCCCCAAGC
Source organism: uncultured bacterium (assembly GCA_938082445.1). Classification (GTDB taxonomy): domain Bacteria; phylum Hydrogenedentota; class Hydrogenedentia; order Hydrogenedentales; genus DTSJ01. The sequence goes on along the minus strand of CALLLL010000102.1, from coordinate 2,396 downwards.
CCTGGCAGAGGTCAGGCATGAAATACAATTCCCCGATATCCCCGGCTATCAAACCATCGTAGCCGATTTTCATACCCATACCGTTTTTTCTGACGGGAAAGTCTGGCCTACGGTACGGATGGATGAAGCATGGCGTGAGGGCATAGATGCAATCGCCATTACCGATCATATCGAATACCTACCCCACAAAAAATATATGATTGAAGATCACAACGCATCATATCAGGTAGCCCTTCCCACGGCTCAGCAAAAAAATATCATGCTCATTAAAGGTACTGAGATCACACGCGAAACACCACCAGGGCATTTTAACGCTGTATTTATTAAAGATGTCAACCCCATAAAGACTCCCGAGTTCATGGATGCTGTCAAAGCCGCAGTGGATCAAGGCGGATTCGTATTTTGGAATCATCCAACCTGGAAAGGTCGTGAAAAAGGGGATTGGAAAGATATCCATGAAACGCTCTACCAAGAGAAACTACTCGGCGGCATTGAAGTGCTTAATGGAGGCACATACTATCCCGATGCGCATAAATGGTGTATGGATAAAGGACTCACTATGCTGGGCAATAGCGACATCCACTCCCCCTCCTTGCGTCATAAAAGTGAACCCGGTGAACACAGAGCACTCACCTTAGTTTTTGTAAAAGAGTTTACGCAAGACGGAATCAAAGAAGCATTGCATGAACAACGTACTGCAGCTTGGGGCCAAAATAAGATCATCGGACACAAAGAACATCTTGGCCCATTGTTCGATGCATCCATTGTTGTATCCCCGCCCCACCACAAAGCCGGAAAATCGCTGTGGGTTGAAATTAAAAACAATTCCCACCTTACCTATAATTTAAAACGTACAGGCGACAAAGGTCCCCTGGCAATAACCCTTGATGCAGATTCAAAGGTTCTGGTGCGAATTGAGGCAGGCATAGGCAAAAATGATTTGCGCCTGAAATACAAAGTCGAAAATGCCTTTGTGGGGCCAGAGGAAGCCTTAGCTGTCACACTCACCATCCCTCGCTAATTCAACAAACATAATATAACCCAAAGGCCCGATGGATGCTAGAAGTCCATCGGGCCTTCTTTATGTATTAAGGCCAATCTCTCAGCAACCGCTCTGTTTCTTCAGCATGATTGCTTTCATCACGAAGCATATCCTCCAACTCCATTGAGAGCCCTTTATCCCCATACGCTTGTGCCTCATCAGCACGTTGGGCATAATTTTTCATCGCTTGCGTCTCAGCCGCCAACACCTGTTCCAGCATTGACTTATTGTTCTCGGCTTTAGGCACAGGACTCGCAATTGTTGTGGGTTCTCCGCCCAGCGCAACTATTTTATTCGCCAAAAATTGTGCATGTTCCTGTTCATCAGATACCTCTTCTAAGAAGAATTGACTCAACTGAAGTCTATAAGGGCCAGTCGTTTTTGCAGCATAAGTAATATACTGAACGATTGCGCTCAACTCATTCGCCAAATCCTTGTTTAAATTATCAATCAACTCTTGCTTATCCATTACCAATCTCCTTATGGTTGTTTTTGCTAGGTGCTAATGTATAACAAGGTTATTTTATCGACAAATTACATATAAGTTAAATCGATTGATTTTATAAAATATATAATTTATACTTATATATATGAATATCAGAGACCTCCAATATTTAGTCGCGATAGATAAATTCAAACATTTCAGTGATGCTGCTGAAAGTTGTTTTGTCAGCCAACCAGCCCTCAGCATGCAATTGCAAAAGCTTGAAAATACCCTGGGCGTGAAACTCATCGAACGCACAACAAAATCGGTGATGCTCACACCTGTTGGGGAAGAAATAGTCGCTATTTCAAAAAACATTCTTGTCGAAATAGATGACATCAAAACAGCGGCCCTAAATGCCCAAGATCCATTTACTGGCGATATTAAGCTAGGGGCCTTCCCTACTATCGCACCTTTTCTACTTCCGAAGGTCACTCGTACAATTTCAACAACGCTACCCAATATACGTTTACTATTGGTTGAAGAGAAAAATGAGACCTTAGTCGCAATGCTTCACAATGGTGAGTTGGATTGTGCTATTCTCGCTTTACCCATAGAGCACACTAATATAGAGTATGTAAAGTTATTTGAGGACCCATTTTACCTTGCCGTTCCACAGTCCCACCCACTGAGTAAACGTAAACGTATTCGTCAATCGGAAATTACTTCAGAGTCCCTTTTATTACTAAGCGAAGGGCATTGTCTACGCGATCAAGCGCTCAAGGTTTGCAATTTAATGGACACCGCAGACAATCAAGACTTCCGTGCGACCAGTATTGAAACATTACGACAAATGGTCGCATCGGGAATTGGAATTACACTAATCCCTAAAATCGCTCAAAAAGACACCGATGGCCTGGCTTACATTCC
>CALLLL010000101.1 GCA_938082445.1 uncultured bacterium | reverse complement strand
GCCATCCCAATGCAGACGGTATACACTGCCATCAAACAGCCATGAGTACTTTTGAAGGCGTGATGCTACGTAAATTGCGCCACGGAATACACTTTACCCAACGTGCGCGCAACATCTTAATCAGCCACTGCCATATTTACGACAACAGTGGTGTAGGCATCTACCTCGATCACGCCAACATTCATCAAGCCATCATTGCAAGTAGCCACATAAGCTACAACAAACTATCCGGTATAAAAATAGACAACGGCGAAATTCGCAATGTACAAATTACCGGAAATGATATCGAATACAATTATGACCGCCATGTAAAAAGTGGCGCGCCTGCAAGTGCCGAGATTTGGATTGATACAACTGACCCCAAAGCCACCATTCGCGAAGGTACCATCGTCAGCAACACCATTCAAGCTCGATACGCTCCTGGCGGAGCGAATATTCGATTCGTTGGCGACCCCGCCGAAAACCACAAGAGTGGGCTATTCTCTATTACCGGCAATATGATTGGCAGTCAAGAAACCAATATCGATCTCTTTTCCGCCCGTGGCATTTCCATCAGCGGAAACATTATTTATAGCGGACATCAACGCAATCTACGCGCGACCAAATGTAAAAATATCGTAGTGACTGGAAACACCTTTGACCACAACTACGGCTATTTACCCAAAGAATTGGCCACAGGCATCACATTCGAAGAGTGTACTGATTGCACCCTTACAGGCTCCAACATCCACGACGCCTATGCGGGCACACACACAGTCAACACCCCAGCTAAAATTACTCGAAAAGGCCTAATAGAACTGATCAAATCCAAACGAATGACCATCAATGCTTGTCAGATTCTCGATCCAGGCATCCCCGGCATTCACGTGGACACATGCGACTTGGTCAACATCCAAGGCTGCTCCATTCTTGATGCTAGAGAGGAACAAAAAATGCCCCACGCCATTCATTGGCAAGGCACAGGAAGCGCCAATCAAATTAGTGGGTGCACACTCAGCAAAGGAAGCGGTGGTGCGATCAAGACCCAGACAGAATCCAATGTAAAAATTGGCGACAACCTCGAAACAACATAGCACTCTAAACAATACAATTCCCTGTGTCTCTGGACTGACACAGGGAATTGTGTTTTACCATCAAATTTAATCTATTTTATCGCTAACGACCCAAATACAAGCAGAGCCATATTGGCTTCATCCACGATAGTACAATAGGGCTCAACACCCAGACCATACCATTTTAAAACAAAATCAACTCATTGGGTTTATCTTCTTTACATTACACCACATGATGATCCGCAAGACCACCCGTCACAACCAATGCCTAAACTGAAGGCGCTAGGATCAATACCGCCATCCAAAATCCTGTAATCACTTTAGTCATCGTTTATCTCCAGAGTTAGATTTATTGCTTAACACTCTTTTCCCAATCCTTGAAAATCTGATTCAGTTCATTTAATTTTTCAGGATGAGCTTTCGCCACATTATTCATTTCACCGATATCGTCTTTTAAATTCACCAAAAATAGTTTATCGTCCTCGGTGATTGGGCCCTTATTACTCGAATCTCGCGGATTACCCAACAATTTCCAATCACCCTGACGCACAGCCCAGCGATAGCCACCATACACATTATTCGCCCAAATAAGACGCTCATGGGGTGATTCCGCTTTATCACTTTCAAGTACCTTCACCAAACTCTTACCATCAATATCATAGCCATCGATATCCACATCACACAATTCGGCTACCGTAGGAAACCAATCACTCCCATGGCTCATCTGGTCGCGCACAGCACCCTGCTCCAAATGGCCAGGCCAAGAAATAATTGCTGGTACACGAAGACCGCCTTCAAACATACTAAATTTTGCCCCACGATACGGCCCTGATGATCCCCCACCTTTGTGGGCACGCTCCTCATTGCTGTGCCCATGATCAGATTGAAAGATCACAATAGTGTCTTCACTTAACCCCAAAGCATCTACTTTTGCCAAGAGATTTCCGATACTCTCATCCAATGTCGACACAAAAGCATTATACAAATTACGCGGATACGCCACGCCATCCTTAGTATATTTTTCCAACCACCACGGCGATCCTTGATACGGGTAGTGCGGTGCATTCATAGCAAAGTACATGAAGAAAGGCTCATCACGGTGATCTTCCATATACTGCCCCGCCTCCTGTACCATCAACTCCGGAAAAAACTCACCATCAGCAAAAACTTCTTTTCCATTGCGATACAAATCATGAATATTAGGACCAGACCAATAAAAAAAATGGGAAAAATTATCAATACATCCCCCCATATGTCCATAAGAATAATCAAACCCCTGAGCCAAAGGCATCGTGTTCTCTTCATGGCCCAAATGCCACTTTCCGATATGAGCAGTACCATAGCCTGCGCTCTTGAATATTTCAGCCATTGTTATCTGCTCAGCGGGCATCCCTACAGAGCCTTTCTTCGAGCCGACATTGCCCGGTACACCAGCACGGATGGGGTAGCGCCCAGTGAGCATTCCTGCTCGAGATGGCGAACATACTGGGGCGGGTGCATAAAATTGAGTAAAGCGAATCCCTTTTGCTGCGAGGGCATCGGTGCTGGGTGTTTTCAGGTCAGTTGCCCCATAACATCCGGCATCCACTGATCCCTGGTCATCCGTATAAATTACAATCACATTCGGCTTTCGTTCGGTTGCATGAACAAGCCCTGCACACCCACATAGCACCCCAGCCAACAACACAATCCGCAAAACCATCATCACAATCTCCTTCAATTAAACCTATAAAGAATTTAGCATACCCAATCCTGACACAATAATTCACTTCCCTATAAAAAAAGCCGACTCCCAGAAAGGAGTCGGCCCAATAAAACATATTTGATTAACTTACTTTTTATCGCAGGCTTTTTTGCAATTGCTCAAATCACGGTACTGAAGGTCTTTGGCTTCAATAGTCATACCAGCATTGTGTACCTGGATCGCTACATTACCATCGGTGTAATCGCCATCTTCAAATTCCATGACCAACTCACCATTGACCCAAATTTTCTGACTAGTACCAATAGCTTGGGCACGCATATCAAACCACTCACCATCCTTAGTCAGCAATTTAGTTGCCTTACCTACAGGATCACCTGGTTTCCACATATACCCAGTGTGGGCAGCTTGGTTGTGACAAATTTGAGCTTCATAACCTGTAGGCCAAGATTCAGGATTGTCTTTAGAAGGCTTCGCACGGAAATACAATCCACTATTAGAACCACCGCCCTGGTTAGACAAACGGAAACGCCCACGTACTTCCATGTCCGTCATGATTGGTCCGGCATACAAATGGCCTTTACCATCAGAAGATGACCCCACCAACATACCGTCTTTATATTCCCAAGTAGCAGTACCCGTAGCATTCCAGTTCGATAAATCTTTACCGTTCAACAAAGACACCCAACCTTCATCGCACGCTTTTGCGCTGGATGAACATTCTTTTTTCTTGGAATCACAAGCCTTGGCGCTAGATGAACACTCTTTTTTCTGAGAATCACAAGCCTTGGCTTTCTTGACACAACTTCCACACGAAGATTTGCCGCCTTGAATGGACACACAACCCGTCATAGCGACGGCAACAATCGCTATAAAAGCGAAACGAAACATTGATTTCATTAGAATTACCCTTCTGTTAATTAAAACCTCGATTAGCACAAAGAAATACAATACCGTAAAAGTACCCCTACGATCCAATCCCACTCCAGCAACAAAAGGACAACACTGGCCTAACGTGCAGATTCACAACTTGTGCATTTCTCCTGTGCCGAACACGAAGAACACTTTGCACTACGGTTAATACTAATGCACCCCACCATCGCCAATGCTACTAAAATCACACAAAACATGCGTAAAGCAGATTTCAACATTACACTTCTCCTCATACCTACCATAAAAAATAAATGGACATAGACATGCCATATCCTTCACCCTATCAGACGGAAAATAAACACAATTATTCACCCACAATAAACAATTTCCCTAGAAATCGGCCTTCATTCTCGGTACAATCAATCAATCCAAACCACTGAATAAATTTTAAGCTTGACACAGGCCCCCAATTATGGCAAAATCACCTCAGTGAATATTTGTTCAGTAATTTTAAATACGTAAGGAGGGGGCTCATGGCTGCCAAAAAAACAGATGTTGTAGAACTCAAAACTAAAGCGCTCGATGTAGCCGTGGGACAACTGGAAAAGCAATTCGGACGCGGTACACTGGTCCGATTGGGCGATGACACCTTCACCGCACAAGTCCCCGCCATCTCCACCGGCTCCCTATCCCTAGACATTATGGTCGGTGTCGGCGGACTCCCCCGAGGCCGAGTCATCGAAATCTTCGGCCCCGAAGCCTCCGGTAAAACAACCCTAGCCCTGCATACCGTAGCAAACGCCCAAAAAGAAGGCGGAATTGCCTGCTATGTCGACGCCGAACACGCACTCGACCCCTCATTTGCCACCAAAATCGGCGTAGATATCGATAATTTACTCGTCTCCCAGCCCGACACAGCCGAACAAGCCCTCGAAATCTGCGAGACCCTCGTACGTAGCAACGCCGTAGATATCATCGTCATCGACTCCGTAGCCGCCATGGTGCCCCGTGCAGAGGTCGAAGGCGACATGGGCGACTCCCACATGGGCCTCACCGCACGCCTCATGTCACAGGCCCTGCGCAAGCTCACCGCAGCCATCAGTCGCTCCAAAACAACCGTAATCTTCATCAACCAAGTCCGCGATAAAATCGGTGTCATGTTCGGTAGCCCCGAAACCACCACCGGTGGTCGCGCCCTCAAATTCTACTCCAGTGTACGTCTCGATGTACGTCGTATCGCCCAAATCAAAGAGCGCGAAGAAGTAGTCGGCAGTCGTGTCCGCGTAAAAGTGGTCAAAAACAAGATTGCGCCTCCGTTTAAGCAGACTGAATTTGATATACTATGGACCGAAGGCATCTCATACGAAGGGAACATTCTGGATCTAGCGCTCGAAGACAAGCTGATTCAAAAAAGTGGTGCATGGTTTTCCATGGACGGCGAAAACCTGGGGCAAGGTCGGGAAAATACCCGTCAGTTCCTCCGCGATAACCCCGACGTATGCGACGCACTACGCCAAAAGATACTCAAATCCAAAGGCGTTAAATGGGACGATACGGAGAACGAAGAACTCGATGAGCAATCCAACGCCACGTAAATCAAAGACACAGGCGAAGCAGAACCATGTTCATTTTACAAGAGGAGCCCGTTTAGGGTTCCTCTTTTTGTTATTTACTACCGTACTCTTTGCCGTAGGTGCGCTACTCATCACCTACCAACTTGACCACTTCAAAGATGATGTCGAAGCAACGCTCCAAGAAAAAGTAAGTGAAAACCTCACAATAGGCGATGTGACAGTAAATGGTTTACGCGGACTCACCATTTCCAACCTCCAAGTTTCCCTCCCCTTCGCTCACGGCCCAGAAGTAACAATCGATGTGCCCGAAGCCCTGATGAATCTCGACATTAGAAACCTTTTCACCGGTAAAGTCACCCTCAGTCAACTCGTCCTCAATGATGCAAACGTTGAAATCGTTCGCCCATTAGAATCCGACTGGTTAACCGGAACCTCATCAAACACCCTTGAATGGGAAAGTGAGCTCAGCGCACTATCAGGTACCGTCCCCTTTCAAATTTCTGGAAACAATGCTAATGTCACAGTTCGCAATATCGTCAATGACAGCCAAGTAAATCTCAGCAATATACACTTTGAAGTCGGCCGAAGAGAAAGTATCGGTGCTCAAGATACATTCAAAAAAAATACTCCCAAAATCGAAGCCTACTTATCAGGAAACCTTCTCGATAATCCCCAAAAATCCATAATCATCGATGCTGAATATGCTTCACTTGATGACTTTGATGTTACCCTCACACAATCATTGCTCACAGCCGAAGACGTATCCGTTATTTTCCCTGCAGACACACCACATGTTCTAAGCGGAGAAATTAGCCCCTATATTCGCATGTATGGAGGCTCAGACAATGTTATCATCGTCAACCTTGAAGCACCAATCAACGACCTTCTTTTACGCGATCAACTCGAAACCCTCGACGCCACCACCGGTGAACTAAGCGTATGGGCCAGCTACGATACTGCCGTACAAGAACTCGAAATCATTACCGCTAAAGTCGAGTCCGATCAGATCGAAGGATCCATTGATGGCTCAATCTACTTTTCCCAATCTGCCCCACTTTTCGATCTAGAACTACTCTGCACGCAACTTCCCATTCAAGCAGTCCTGGATTCGACACTCGAAGAACGCATCGCACAATACGGCACCCTTGAGTTAGTCCTCAGCGACGAACAACAACTCTCCGTCACGGTCCAAGGCACCTCCAACAACCCCATCATCAACAGTGAGATCACCTCAACAGGCGGAACGTTACGCTACACGCCCAACAACGCAAAATTCCCCCCCGTAGAATTGACTTTAGGCCCCATTTCAGGCGGCTGGGATACCCTCAATGAAGAAGGTTCCGGTTCCATAGACATAATCGATGGCTACATTAAAGATGAATCATCAAACATTGAAGCCTCCAACATCACAGGAACACTCACTCTAGCCGACAAAAAGCTGCGTATTGCCCCCTTCAATGCCATGGTCACCGACAATACACTCGTGGGCTCTTTCGAATACGATCTCACAACACAAGACGGTGCGATGACACTCGAAGGGACAGTTAAAAATCTAGAGAAAACCAGTTATCGAAAAGCCATCAAAAACCTCACCATGGGCGGCGACCTCACTATCATCAAATGCGAAGCCCGAAAAAAAGGCAATGAATTCTTCCTCGATGCAGAAGTCGAAGCATCCCAAACCAAATTGGACTATATGTGGTTTTTCACCAAAGGAGCAGGAGTCGGTGCCAAAGGAACAATCAAAGGTCACCTCATTCCACAAAAATCATACCGCTTCGACTTTGAATCAGAACTAGCCTCATCCCAACTCACCGCTTCACTTCAGGCTACATACTTTAAGTCCGCAGGAAAATACATCACTATGGAATCCCATCTCAGCTCAAGCCATATTGATGTCCCCACAGTAGGAGCAGGCATCAACATGCCCTACCGCTTTGCAGGTACTACCGGTAAAGACGCTTATCTCCACTGGACACGCGATCCCAATAATTGGGACTACAATACACAAAGCTATGGCGCACATTTTGACGAAATCAGTCTATTGCCCAAAGATGAAAATGCCAAAGAACCTATCCACCTAAAAAATGCCACCATCACCATCAATACACAAAATGCCGAATCCAATACGGGTGCACTCGCATTAAACACGAAAGAATTAAACACTCCACCATTCACCTCTACTTGGTTTGTTGCGATTCCCCCTTCTGAAGAATACCCACACACGCCACGCAATTGGACCTACACCATCAACGCTGAAAATATGAGCCTCCCCCCTTGGAAAGGAACTCAATTCACCAGTGAAGGCTACTCCGATCCCAAATCCAGCGGGTTTAAAACTTTCACTGCAAATATTGATGGTGGAACTCTCAAAGGTGCCTACGACTCAAACCGAACAGAAAATAGCTATACCAGCAACATAACCTGGGAAAAGGTACCCATTCATTATTTTCTAAAGCACATGAATTATGACGACATCATGAGCGGAACCATTGATGGCACGATTCGATACGGTATTGACCGTGATGACCCCAATACACTAAAAGGGGAAGGTTCCTATACCGTAAATAAAGGGCAATTCCACCCACGTTTTCTCCAATCCCTGCTTAGTTCAGACGATGCCGAAAGCGCATCAACACTCCCTTCAACCCTAGATTTTACTAGTTTAAAGTCCGATGTACGCCTCGAAAAAGACGTTATATTTATCCCCAATCTAAATCTAGACTCCACAAAAATCAAAATTACCGAAGGAAAAGGTCAATTTATACGCGAAGGTGACCTCGATTTCACCATACCAGTAGCCATATCCCCCCAAATGGCCGAAACCATCCCCACAATGGCCCGAAGCTTCAATATAGCCGGCTACAAGACCGCAAACGCCGATATAAAGCTTGTATTTCACATCACCGGCACAACAGATGCCCCCAAAGTAGAAGTCACCGAACTCCCCTCCCCAGGCGTCGCAGTAGGGGTAGCACTCATTGGAGCAAGCAAAGAAGTTATCGATTTACCTAGAAAACTGCTCAGGGATCTGTTTAAAATGGGAGGCGGTATCGTAGGGGGAGCTAAAAACTAAACCTTTTTAGCAAAATACCGTCCGACTTCCATCGGACAGCGAAGGACAATACAGCACCATGAACATCAAGATTGGTAAAAATGCACACACCTGTGCCATCTGTGAAACAGATTTTATTCACGAGCAAAAAATCAATTCTCTCGTGCGTGTAGTCGAAGGATTATTCCAACGCGAAGACTTTTGTAATTCCTGCTGGGAAGACAATCTCGCCCAAGGCGCATACTCCACCTGGGGCATTCAATACTACGACCCCAAAGTAGCCGAACAAGAACCCGAAGAAGTGTTTTCACCACTTCGTAAATTATTTTACGATTCGCTAGAAGACTCCAGTCGCCCCAGCATCGCAATCGCCTATTTAGCCGCACAATTACTTCGTCGTCAAAAGGTATTTCGTCTCATCAAAGAAACCAAAGACCCCGACAACGATTCTGCACTCATCCTGTTCAATGACCGTATTGGAAACCGCCTCATCGAAGTAAGCGACCCCAATCTAGCGCACAGTGAACTCGATGAAGCACGTCTACAATTAATGCAACGCCTCACCGAACTTGAAACACCCGAAGAACCAAGCAATGAAGATAGCCCCGAAGATTCTCCAGAAGTATCCGGAGATTCACAAGCCGAAACAGAAGAGCACCAAGACACTGAAACAATAGAGGTCCCCGAGCATGGCAGCACCAAAGAAACCGCGGAAGCCTAGAGGCGCCGCACAAAAAAATCAATACTCAGCTGAATTAACTTCCGGTCAACTCGTCATGGGAATCACTATTCTCATGGTATTTGGACTCGCTTGTTTTTTGCTTGGTGTGTTAATCGGCAAAGTAGACCCTTCTATTCGTCCCAATACCAACATGGCCGCACAACAGCCTGCACCCAATCCAGAATCGAACGCACGAGATGATAGACGTAACGACGACAATGAGCCAAAGCAATCTGTTCCAAAAGACCCAACCCCTGAAAAAGTAGTTTCCCCTGAGCCAGAACCCAAAGAGGTTAAGACTGCTCCTTCAGTGCCTAAATCCGCACCCATAGAGAGTTCAGATCTCCCCCCAGCAAAACCTGTCAAACAAGCCACACCTAAACCAGCGCCTGAACCCCCTACACCCACGCCTACTGTAGAAGAAAAAACCATAAAAGTCACGAAACCAAGCACTAAACCTGCAACAGCGCAAAAAAACGAACCTCCCAAATCTACCTCTAAAAATAAACCAGGATGGTATGTTCAAATTGGCGCATTTGGGACAATTGCCAGTGCTGAGAAAGAACGAGCACGTGTTAAAAGCACGTACCCCTATCCTATTATCATCATGAAGCCAGCAGGAAGCACGTTGAATAAATTATTTATTGGAAACTATGAAACGAAAGCTGAGGCCGAGAAAATTCGTCAGCAATTATTAAAAACACATCCAGGCCTGTTCCTCCATCAGGAGGGGAAAGCTT
>CALLLL010000100.1 GCA_938082445.1 uncultured bacterium | reverse complement strand
CACCGTGATGAACTCATCATATCCACAAAAGCTGGCTGGCCTTATTGGCCCGGCCCCTACGGCGATTGGGGGTCAAAAAAACATCTTTTAGCCAGTCTCGATCGGTCCTTAAAATACTTAGACCTCGATTATGTCGACATTTTTTACCATCACCGTGAAGATCCCGAAACGCCCTTAGAAGAAACCATTGAAGCCTTGGCACATATAATGAACCAAGGTAAAGCGTTATACGTAGGTCTGAGTAACTATAGCCCCGAGCGATTTATTCAAGCACATGAAATTGCGCATTCAATGGGCATTCCCCTAACCCTTTATCAGCCCAAATACAATCTCCTCAATAGAGATATCGAATTACAACAAATGACACGTGTGGAAGAATTAGGTACGGGAGTCATTTGTTATTCACCAATTGCTGAAGGGGTACTTACCGAAAAATATTTAGATAAAGCCAATCCAGTTCCAAGTGATTCTCGTGCAGCACAAGATTATCAAGGGTTAACAATTGATGAACTTAGCGAAGAACGACTTTTAAAGGTACGTGAATTATTGAAAATTGCCCAAGCGCGTAACCAATCTCTCCCTCAAATGGCTGTTGCTTGGACTCTACGCAATCCGAATATGACCAGTGCCCTCATTGGCGCACGTACACCTGAACAACTGGCCAATACCCTAGAAGCACTGAATAATCTACACTTCACCAATGAAGAATTAGCGAAAATAGACACTATTTGCCCCATTTTACCCTAAGCTGAAGGGTAAGTTTGAACCCATCTTTATTAATACGTTACAGTTTCTCTTTAGGAACATAGCTTCAACAGAACATTGGAATATATTATGAAACAATCTATTACACGTCGATCATTTATGAAAACGGCAGCTGCAGCTTCAATGGCAGGGACCATGATAGCCCCTCGCCTTAGTATGGCAGCATCCGCTTCTAATAAACTGCAACATGCCGCCATTGGGGTCGCCGGGCAAGGCGCCTACGACTTAGGACAAATATTTAGCAGTGAAAAAGTCGATGTAGTAGCCTTATGCGATATCGACTCGAAAAATCTTGAAATCGCTGAAAAACGTTACCCTGGGGCGCGTCTATACCGCGACTGGCGTGAAATGCTCGACAAAGAAGGCGACAAAATTGATTCGGTCAATGTGTCCACTCCCGATCACACGCACGCGCCAGCATCCATCACAGCAATTCGCAATGGGTTGCATACCTTCTGTGAAAAACCATTAACGCACAGTGTATACGAAGCCCGTAAAGTGACTGAAGCAGCACGTGAAGCCGGCGTTGCTACTCAAATGGGAAATCAAATCCATTCCCACGACTACTATCGTACTGCAGTTCAATGGATGAAAGATGGGGCAATAGGTAAAATTAAAGAATGGCATTCTTGGAGTGCAGCCGGGTATGGCCTGCGCAATGAGATTTGTAAAAACGGTCGAATTCGACCTGCCACATCCGATCCCATACCGGAAAATGTCGATTGGGATTTATGGTTAGGTGTAGCACCTGAGCGCGAATTCAAAAAAGACTACTACCATAAATTTTATTGGCGATTGTGGCGGGACTTTGGGGGTGGCGAAACGGGTGATTTCGGTTGTCATATTTTCGATCCTATTTTCACAGCCTTGGGTGTTAAAGATCCCATCAGCATTACTTGCCAAACAGAAAACATCAGCGAAGAAATGTGGCCACATTGGATTCAAGCCGAATACTTATTCAAAGGTACGGAGCTCTGTGCAGGCGATACTATTGTTGGCACCTGGAGCGATGGCGGGAAACAACCGAAACCCAATTTGTCCCCACACCTACCAAACGGATTCAAATTACCAGGTGCTGGTTCTATGATAATTGGTGAAGAAGGTACCATGATCGTGCCTCACGTAAAAGAACCGTCCATGTACCCAGAAAAGAAATATAAACATTATAAAAAGGTCGAACTAGTTACCATGAACCACTACCATGATTTCGTGGAAGGTGCTTTGGGGAATGGAACGCCCGGATCTCACTTCGATTATGCAGGCCCTATGACCGAAGCAGTCCTGTTAGCCAACATAGCCAATCGCTTTCCCGGTAAAACACTTGAGTGGGATACCGAGCGCCTCAAGTTTACCAACTCAAAAGAAGCCAATAAGTTTATACGCCGTAAATACCGTAAAGGGTTTAAAGTTAGAGGTTTATAATTTTAACTACACACAATATATTATTAACCTGTCCAAAAGTATTTGCTTTGGGCAGGTTTTTTTATTGAGTAGTGCAAAATATACTAGAAAATGCTACATTTGAGAAGACATTGATCGGTATAACGCTTTATATAAAGGCACTAAGCCCAAATGGCATTTTCGTTTAAAGATACCTCCATTCGATTTAAACTAATCAGTATGGTGTTGATGGTGAGTATGGTGACATTTATAATTGCCACCGGCTTAATCGCTATGTTTACGCGCTCTACCTTCCAAGAAAAAGTAAGAGATGACATGACAACCACCATGATGCTCTTGGGGGATTATGCTGTTATCCCACTGGAAGACGATAATGAATCCAACGCCAATGAAGTATTGGCATCATTACGTGTAAAAGAATCAATTGAATATGCGTGCATCTATAATCGCAATCAATACCTCTTTGGGGTATATGGACGAGACTCAGCTCGACTCTATGAAGGAAATATTCCCCATTATAGAGAAGGACGTGGTTATGAATATACCGATGATGGTCGATTGGTCATCTGGCAAGCTATAGTCCGGGAAAACCAACAAATCGGGAGTATTATCCTTCAGTCTGATTTAGGTGAATTGAGCGAACTTTTCCGGCAAGTATACACCGTAATTTTTATGTCCTTTTTTATATCCCTGGGTTTTGGATATATTTTGGCAAAAGAATTGCAGGGAAACTTATCAAAACCCATCCTGTCCTTATCTGAAACAGCCCAAAAAATTTCCGAGCACAAAGACTTTAGTGCTCGAGCAACAAAGTATGGTGATGATGAAGTGGGGGGCCTAACCGATTCCTTTAACGACATGCTTGAACAAATCCAGATAAGTAACACTGCGCTGAAGGAAAGCCAAGAACGATACCGTTCATTCGTGCAAAACAGTTCTGAGCCTACATTCCGCATTGATTATGATCCACCAATCCCCATTAATTTCCCTATTTCAGAGCAATTAAGCATGCACCGCAGTCGTGCAAGTATTGTTCAGAATAATAAGGCCTTTCGGGATCTTTACGGATTTGGTGAAAATGATGAAGTGACCTACTCAGATATCGATGAAATGATCGATGAAGAAATTGTACGGTCAGCCTTTTCACCTGTGCTGCCAATGGCCAATATCGAGACCAAAATGGTGGTTACAGAAAATGATGAACGAGTATTGCTCACGAGTATTGTGCGTACCGTGGATCATGGCTCCCTAATTCGTATGTGGATAACCCAACGTGATGTAACTGAACTGCGTAAAGCCGAAGAAGAACAAGACAGTCTTCAGCGGCAATTGATACAAGTACAAAAAATGGATTCTGTCGGGCAACTTGCAGGAGGAATTGCGCATGACTTCAACAATATTCTCGTCGCTATATTGGGCTATGTTGAGTTGGCGCAAGGATTGGATGAAGAGGCTGGACTTCCCGAGCCTATTTCTGCTTATCACCGTGAAATTGAACAAGCAGCCAACCGCGCAGCTTCTTTAACCCGCCAATTACTGGCATTTAGTCGCCGTCAGATAATGGAATTAAAACGTATCGACATCAACGAGATGCTCAATGATCTAGAAGACTTGTTGAAACGATTAATTCCCGAAACAATACGTATGGAATTTATTCAATCAGATCAACCTGCCATCATTCTTGCTGATTTGGTGCAATTGGAACAGGTAGTGATTAATATGGCCGTTAATGCCCGAGACGCCATGCCTGACGGTGGTAAAATTTCCTTGCGTGTACAGCATGTATCCTTTGATGAAGAATATGTGCAAGATCATCCTTGGGCGAAAGTGGGAAATTTCGTTGTTCTGGAAATCGTCGATACGGGTACGGGAATGTCGCAGGAAGTTCAGAACAAAGTATTTGAACCATTTTTTACAACCAAACCCATGGACAAAGGGACTGGGTTGGGGATGTCTGTGGCACTGGGGATTATCGAGCAGCACGATGGGTTCATACAGGTCTACAGTGAAGAAAACCTGGGAAGTGATATAAAAATATATCTCCCTGTTATTCGATCACGTACCGTGTCTAAAAAGGCTGAACCCTCTACCAGTATCCCAAAAGGCTCTGAGACTATTTTGTTAGTGGAAGATGAAGATCAGGTTCGAAATATTGCACGTACTATTTTGGAGCGAGCTGGGTACACAGTGATTGAAGCCAAAGATGGCGAAGAAGGGTTGGCGCTCTATGCTCTACATGCTGATTCGATTCAACTATTGCTCTTGGATGTCGTTATGCCCAAGCTTGGCGGTGAAGAGGTGATGAAGGCGCTTAGAGAACAGGGTTTGACAGTTCCAATCGTATTTACTTCCGGATATTCAGGCGGTGGAATTCACGATGGGTTTATACTTGAAAAAGGGTTTGAATTCTTGGCCAAGCCCTATAACCGGAAAGATTTACAGGAAAAAATTCGGCAAGTGTTGGACCAGAATAAAGACTAAACGTCTATCTATTTTGCAGCATCCCCCATATTTCGTGTATGCATCATTCCATTTTTATGCTGATTTATTGCTTGTATAGGCGCAAATGCGATAAAATCCAGTTTGTATTCTCTGCAAATATGGCAATGAATACGCATCACCAAACCTCTAAAAACCCTTAAAGAAAGATTCTCGATGAGCGACCTCAATTTATCTATGTTTAAGGCTTACGATATCCGTACGCCCTCCAAATCCCTTACCCCCGAATTGGCTGTACGCTTGGCCCGGGCAGAAGCGTTGTATTTCACCCAGCACGTTGGCGTGAACCATATTGTATTGGCGCATGATGCTAGAAGCACTGGCGGGGAATATTTAGAGATCGCGACTGAGCACTATTTGCAAGCAGGTATGGATGTTACCGTGGTACCTGGTGTGAGTTCGACTTCTATGTTTTACTTTGCTGCGATGAAGCACCCGGAATATGCGGCGATATGCTTTGGCGCATCGCATAATCCCAGTGGCGACACAGGACAAAAAATCTTGGGACCGGGTGTGCGCCCGATTGCCCGTGGAATTGGTGCGGACGGTGGTCTCGATAAAATCCAGGAACTCTACGTTGCCGGTGCTTCTGTAGAAGCGGGAGCAACACGCGGTCGAATATCGGCATATGATCCGATGAATGAATATATCGATTACAGCATGGAGCTTGCTGGAGTTCGCGACGGAAGTCTTAAGGGCCTTAAGCTGTTGCACGATTACCTTCATGGTGCCGGTGGACGTGAAATGATGTTGGCTTTCCAACGCGCTGGCGCGGAATTGACGCCGCTACACTTTGAGGCCGATGGCCGATTTCCTTTGGGTGATCCAAATCCGGTAAAAGAAGATGTGGTTGCTGAAGGGATTCAAACTTTGAAAGACGGCGACTTCGCCTTTGGTACTTTCTTCGATGGCGATGCAGACCGCATTGACTTCTACCGTGGCGATGCATCGTATTTATCCTCTAGTTTTATTTATGCAGCAATTCTGCCGGCTATTTACGAACGGATGGGCGGTGACGATGCCGGTGTCTATGCTGACTTAAAGTGCAATCCCTTGGCCTTGATGGAAATGAGCTCTTGCGGGGTCTCCAACAACATTATCCGTAACGGTCATTCGCAGATTAAGGATGCACTCTTTACCTATCCCAACATGCTGGGCGCGGTTGAAGAGTCCGCTCACTTCTACGAAGCCTTCTCTATGAACGGTGAACGCTATTGCACCGAAAATACCCTTTATGTTGCTTTACTGGTTGCCCGTATCTGGCATGAAAACCCAGCACGCTTTGATGAGTTGCTGGAGATTCAAGCAAGCGCAGCGCGCGAACGCGAGTGGGGGCATAAATTCCCGACTGACGAGCAACGCACTGCCGCGCTCGATGAAGTCGAAGCCCACTTCGTAGGTCTTGGTGCAGCAGTTATGAAAGAGATGCCCAACGGTTGGGATCTCGAAGCCACGATCATGCGCCGCGGTATTCCCTTCGCGATTGGCGCGGATGCCACTATGTCCGAAGACTGGTTGCAAGTATGTCAACGCATCTCCCAAAGCGAGAACGGACTTGCTCGCTGGGAAATTGTTGCCGCGACCCCAGAGATCGCCGCTTCCGCCAAACAAGCTGTACTGCGCATGGTAAGCGAACACGGCGCCAGCGAGGAATACCAAGGCTAAGCTCTGGATTAAAAACGAATCTATTCGGGCATTCATCATGTGATGGATGTCCGTTTTTTATGTCTATTTCTCTTTCACCACCACTATTCCCGGCACCCCTACCGAGTTTAGTAGCCCCTATAGACCTACACAGGGACGTTGCACTATGGCTAGAGGTGGATATGGGAAACAATGGGTGTTTAGTTGACGAAAGTTGGCGATGGATATATGAAATGAACCTTTATTCCTTTGTGTGCGTATTACGATTAGAACATTTTCTACCGCACACAACCACGGGAATTCAACCATGGAAAATACGCCTATCCTAGCACGTCTGTTAATTGCTGGCTCATGCCTTATAGGCATTATTATGGCTCAGATGATCATTGACAGATACCAAATCGCGCGTTATCGAATGGACTGCGATAAAAATCTAAAACTAATGGGCTTGGCGTTTAAGATGTATGCAGGTGAATCAAATGGGAGTTATTATCCTGTACTAAAAAATGAAGTAGGTAAACTTACTTTTAATATTGATGAAATAGTTCCTGAATATTTGAATGATTCAACCATGTTGCATTGTCCCGCGGACTCATCTATTGCACTGTATACGTTGGAGTACAGTGCAGTAACCGAGCTGAAAAGTTACTGGTATCTTGGGGCGGGTGTTTGGGATGAGAGATCGGGGAAGGCCTATATCCAACTCTATAAAGACTGGCTTAAGGAGCCCGGTGGAAAAGGTTTTTTAGATTTCGAATCAGTAGAACTGATGGAATCCAATCCATTGAATCAGCCTCCGGTGAACATAAAAAGGATGAAAGAAGTGCATTCTCGCTTCTATTTAGGCGACCCACCACCCCCTTATATGGGGGCAGCACAGAGTCAGATTCCACTCCTTATCGAACGCCCCGGTCACCACAAAGGCGGGGCTCATGTGCTTTTTATGGATGGCCATGTAGAACTCATCCCGTATCCGGGAAAATTTCCCATGACGGAAGAATTTATCTCGGCTTTGAATGAATTGGATGCTTTGGGCCTATAAATTACTCAATATAGGTAGATGTTTATCGCAAGTTATTTTATATCAATAACTTGCGATTTTTTGTGTTCATGGGTAAACATTGGAACTTTGGGCTTCCTTAGGGGCATAGTAGGAGTATGGAGACAATCGGGCTTGACTCAGAATTAAAAAAATCCGTCCGGCAGGACCTTTTTCTGAACATTGGGGTCTAATAGACGTTATAGAGGATAGAACGCGTTCACAATTGGATATTAACCTATGACACAGACACCAATCAGTCATGAAAGTTGGATACGTGCGGCACTGGAGCACTACGAATCGAAATTGATTCGGTATGCTTGGGGCATCACGGGGAGCCGGGAGTTGGCTTGCGACGTGGTACAGGATACGTTTTTAAAACTGTGCACGGCGGAGCGAGCTAAAGTGGAGGGGCATTTGGCCCCTTGGCTGTATACCGTGTGCCGCAATCGAGCTTTCGATGTACGGAAAAAGGAGGGGCGCATGAGCGTACTCGATAAAGAACAATCAGAAGCGCGGGCCAGTGACGCGCCATTGCCGGATACGGAGGCCGCGCGTGGGGAAGATCGCGAAGCCATCCTCGGCGTGCTGGGGAATTTACCGGAACAACAACAAGAAATTTTTAAATTAAAATTTGAACATGGCATGACCTATCGTGAGATCGCCAAGGTAATGGAGATGCCACTGTCTTCGGTGAGCGCAACGCTGACCAAAGCGTTGCGGACCATGCGATTGCGGTTGAACGGACAGGTCAATCAGGCCCACGTCGGCTTAGGAGGAAACTAGCCATGAATAGTGAATATACACCTACAGAAGAAGAGCTCACAGCCTATGTGTTGGGTGAGTGTGATGACATACAAACGAAAGCAATTGAAACAGCGGTAGCCGCTCAAGCGGAGACAGCTGAATTGTTGGAAGCGATTCGTGAAACGGTTGAACTCAGTGCAGGCTTGTATAGTGCTGTGTCGGGTGAAGCGTTGAGCGATGAGCAACGCGCGGAAGTGACGAGTGCAGCAGAGAATGTGGTGCCGTTAACTCCAAAACGCCGAACTTTTACTCTAGCTGAAGGATTGGTCGCAGTAGCTGTATTGGGAGTTGTATCGTCAATCGTATTGCCACAAGTAAATAATGCGATATATAAAGGTGGTGGAGAATATACGAACGAAGAAATGTATATTGCTCAATCACCTCCAGAGGCAGTGGATACATTGGATACAGATGTTCGTTATGATCAGAATTCAGAAGCATTAGCGCAGGACTATACTCGCCTAGAGTCGGAGCACCAAGAACAGATAAATAAAGGTGGTAACATTAGTGGTCGAAATCCAGCTCAGCCAAGTAAATCAGGTGCAATGCTTTTAGCCGGTCCTTCTGCGAATTATCAAGCACCATCTACTCCAGCTCCAGAACCCAATTATGGGGATGGAATTACGTTTATTGAAAATGATGCCAAATCAGCTGAAGAACCAGAGGAATGGTTGCCGGAAGATGAATTGCCTAGCGCGAGTGCGGCGAATAATTTTGAGGATGTGTCGAAATCTAAGGATGATGCGAGTCGTGCGAAACTTAAGCCACAGACGAAGCCCGCAACGCCTGCCCCTGTAGAATCGTTCTCAGTGATTACTGGGGCCAATACCAATCTTGATGCAATGAAAATTTTGCCTGAAGGGGCGGATGGATCAGGGATTAAACCGTATAATCAGGTAGCACCGAAAGTAGAAGAATCAATTGCGGTTGTGGTTACCTCACCGCCTCCTGCAGCTGGCAAACCTATGCAGACGGCTCGTTCGTATGGTCGCCAGGAGCAACTTGAAAAGAAAGTTGTGAGTGGTAATTCCACTGAATTATATTCCATAGCTCCTCAGCAGTTCGTTGATGTAAATGGGGTGGCTCGTGGTGGGCGAGGTGATAGTGCTGGGAATGCTGGCAATGAAGATGGACGTATAATGGAGTTTGGATTTGAAGTAGATAATATCGAGCCCCGTCGTTTAATCGCCAGTGCACCTCCGCAAGATATCTATCGTCCAGTGCCGAAACCTCAACCGGTTACACCGGGTACGGAAGCGTATGACCGCATTATTGAGAATAAGTTTAAACGGGTGGCACAAGCACCGTTGTCGACCTTCTCCATTGATGTGGATACGGCTTCGTATTCCAATATGCGTCGATTCTTGAGTCAGGGGCAAATGCCTCCGGTGGATTCGGTGCGGGTGGAGGAGTTGATTAATTACTTCAACTATGACTATCCGCAGCCCAAGGGCGAAGATCCTTTCATTGCAAATATCGAAGTGGCCGCAGCGCCGTGGAACCCTCAACACAAGCTGGTGCGTGTGGGCTTGAAGGGTAAGGACATCGTGTCTGAAGAACGTCCTGCTTCGAACCTGGTGTTCTTGTTGGATGTGTCCGGCTCAATGAGCGATCATAATAAATTGCCATTGGTGAAACAATCGATTCAAATGTTGACCAAGCAATTGACCAACCGTGATCGCGTGGCGATTGTAGTATATGCAGGCAATAGCGGCTTGGTGTTGCCCTCAACTCCGGGGAATCGCCATCAGGATATCGTGAGTGCTTTAGAGCGATTGAATGCGGGTGGATCGACCAATGGTGGGGCCGGAATCGAGTTGGCTTACCGTGTGGCGTCTGAAAATTTCATTAAAGGCGGCGTGAACCGAGTGATTCTGGCAACGGACGGTGACTTTAATGTCGGCAATACGAGTCGAGGTGGTCTGGTGAGCCAGATTGAATCCTCTGCGAAGTCAGGCGTATTTTTGAGCGTGCTGGGCTTTGGCATGGGGAATTTGAA
Organism: uncultured bacterium; assembly: GCA_938082445.1. Taxonomy (GTDB): domain Bacteria; phylum Hydrogenedentota; class Hydrogenedentia; order Hydrogenedentales; genus DTSJ01. The sequence continues at coordinate 3,567 of CALLLL010000100.1, read as the reverse complement.
AGATGCGACCATGGAAAACTTGGCCGATAAAGGCAACGGAAATTATGCCTATATTGATACCTTCCATGAGGCAAAAAAAGTGTTGGTGGACCAGATGAATGGCACCTTGTATACGATTGCGAAAGACGTAAAGATTCAGGTGGAGTTTAATCCGAATCGCATTCAGTCTTATCGCTTGATTGGGTACGAAAACCGTGTATTGGCGAATCGTGATTTTAACGATGATACAAAGGATGCGGGTGAAATTGGTGCAGGGCATACGGTTACAGCTTTGTACGAGTTGGTGCCTAAAGGCCTAAGCGCTACTATGCCACAGCGTGGTGTGGATAACTTGCGATACAAAGCGGTTCAAGAAGAGGCCATTGCGAAACCGCAGTCTGATGTGGCGTTTTCACAAGAACTAATGACTGTAAAATTGCGCTATAAACAGCCTGAAGGGCATACGAGTAAGTTGCTCGAGTTTCATGTGGAGGATGTGAATGCGGACTATAACGAATCGTCCAAGGACTTTAAATTTGCATCCGCGGTGGCGGTATTCGGGATGAAGTTACGCAATTCACCATTCGCACACCATTTGAGCTATGACGATGTGTTGAAAATGGCGGAAGGCGGAATGGGTCATGATTTGAATGGCTACAGGACAGAATTCACAGGACTGGTGCGTAAAGCGAAGTCTATGAATCCGCAGCCGGTTTATTATCCAGAAGAAGTGATTCGATAAATATTTCGGAGTGAGGTAAAACGAAAAAACCCCCGGCCTTTGGGTAGGTCGGGGATTTTTTGTGCTGTGCTGTGCTGGGTTGACTCGATTTGCTCAAGGGGGTATCGTAGGGTTTATGTGGTAGGGCGCTATGGAATCGAGGAGATGGCATCATGAAGCGGCGTGAATTTATGAAATTGAGCGCGATGGGCGCAGCTGTGGCAGCGACTCCGGGGCTTGGAAGAGTTGCAGGGGCACAGGCAACGAAAGAGACCTTGACGCCGATGCCGAAGACGCAGGCGCATCCGCTTCCGGATTTGGGCTCGCATTGGGAACTCTTTGAAAAGTTATCCGAGCGTTGTGTGGCATCGAAAAGTTTTTTGAACGATGAATATACAGATCCCGATGCTTGGGTGAACGAATCCCGTAACCTTTTAAGGGAGCATTTGCATTATCAAGCACCCGAAGTGGATTTTAATCCGGAGTTGATTGAGACAGTGGATCGTGGGGAATTTACGCGTGAGTTGTTAATGATTAGCATTACGCCGGAGTCGCGTATCCCGGTCTATGTACTGGTGCCAAAAGGCTTGGATACGCCTGCACCGGCGTTGGTGGCTTTGCATGATCATGGCGGGTTTTATTTCTGGGGCAAAGAAAAAATTGTGGGGGTGGACCCGATTCATCCGGCATTGAAAGATTTTCAACAAGTGAATTACGAAGGGCGTCATATTGCTGATGAACTCGCTAAGCGAGGCTTTGTCGTGATCGTGTCGGATATGTTGCATTGGGGTGAGCGGGGTTTGTATCTAGACGATGATCCTGAGCGCATTGCTAAGCGAACGATGGATGTGACGGCACAGGACATACTAGACTTTAACGCGCGGTCGTGGGCACATGAGGAGTTAATGGGACGCACGAGTTTGACGTGCGGAGTGACGTGGGCGGGGATCAATACGCAGGATGATCGACGGGTGGCGGATTATTTGTGTACACGTCCTGAAGTGGATTCTGAGCGGGTTGGGTGTTTCGGATTAAGCCTAGGATCGGTGCGCAGTATATTCCTAGGAGCCTTGCATGAGAAGGTGCGCGCGTCGGTGGCGGTGTGCTGGATGGCGGAGTATCAACCGATGGCAAGGAATAATGTGCGCAACGGGATTGGGTTTACAAAGTTGGTGCCGGGACTGTATCAAGATTTAGACTGGCCCGATGTTGGTGCGCTGCATTATCCGGGGGCATTGATGACTATTAATGGCTTACAGGACATCTTGTATCCGCTTGAAGCCTCGCAGTCTGGGGTGGAGAAGCTGAATGCTATTTATAAGAAGATGGGAGCTTCTGAAAAGTACAACGGCATTTTTTTTGATGGTCCGCATGAGTTCAATATTGCTATGCAAGAAAAGGCTTTTGACTGGTTGGAAGACCAGTTGAAATAAGGGTATCTGATGCTGATATGTAAACGGCTTCGGAGTTTGCCGGAGAACTTTCCTGAATTTCTGGAAGAATTGGTCGATGGGTATTTGGATTTATATGGTGAAGCAGCGGCAGCGGAGTATCGCACAACGGTTAGCCCATCAATGAGTCAGTCAATGGGCCTCGCTCAGGTAGTTGCTTTTGCTGCATATTCGGGTGCCCGAGTGGTGGGGATGGCGATGAGTGTGATGCATATGGGCGTGGGAAAAATCGCATTTATCCATGTGTTGGGAAAGTATAGGGAAAGTGGGGTTGAAGCTCAACTGGTACAGGCAAGTGTTGAGGTCTTACAACAACAGACGCCCACGCGTATAGAGTGCGAAACGATTCCTTTGTATTCAGTAAATCTAAAGATGGTTTTTGAAGGTTTGGGCTTTCGCTGTATTGAGCGTGCATTAATGATTCGAAAACTTGAGGGCATTGATGGAGAAGATAAAACGAATTGTACACGTCAAATGCAGACTGCGGATGAGATTCGGGTGGTGAATTGTCTGGTAGATGCCTATCATGAACACCCCGATGTTGAACTGCATCTAGGATTACAGCATGCCGATGCCGCGATGGAGTTATTGCGGCGTTTTCAATCCGGAGCTTTTGGGCCTGCCAAGCCTGAATGGATACGTGTAATGGAGGATGATCAGGGGTGTTGTGGGGTGATCTTGGGGCATGCCATGCCGCCCGATACAGGGTATATATTTCAACTGGCTGTACAGCCATCAAGCCAAAGTCAGGGGCGGGGAACAGCGCTGATTAAAGGATTACTGTCCTCAATGGCGAATGCTGGAATGAAGCAAGTGTTATTGGGTGTTACTATATCGAACCCTGCTATGGGCTTGTATGAGCGATTGGGATTTCAGGTCCATCGACATGTGGATGTGTTTGTGCAGGATCGGGAAGCAATTAATGGATGATCAGAGCCGCCGGGTGTGGTAGGCTAGATACTCAGATTACTCTATCGTTAGGATTTAAACTATGAAACTTTTTCTAAGCACATTATGTGTGATGACTCTTGCCATTAGTGCAGTGGCGCAGAAACCTTTACCGCGAACTTTGCAGCATTTAAAAAGTGTCGCCCAAGATGAGGCAGCGTTGGTAAAAGCTGCTCGCTTGTATCATCGGCAACAAATCGAGCTGAATGATTGGGATTACAATACCGCCAGCAATTACCGCGGTGAAGATGCTGCTAAAGTGATTGGTATGTATGAAGGGCGTATTCGCACACGTACAGAGTCGGTTAAAACCATGTGGGAGTATGTGTTGTCCATCTACCCAAAGAATGCCATGGCGATGAATTATATGGGTGAATATTGGTATGACATGGGGAATAATAAACATGCGGGGGTGCGGTTTTGGAAAGAAGCCCTGATGATTAATGATGAGCTGGCTTTGGCTCATAA
>CALLLL010000099.1 GCA_938082445.1 uncultured bacterium | reverse complement strand
AGAACTCTATGATTTCCATTTCCGTGAGTTTCAAAATTTATATAAAGCGCACAAACAAATTTGTCGCCGTTTGAATCAATTCCACAAAAAAGCATAATGAATCTCTTTACAGTAAGGAATACCAATGAGTAAATTTTCCTACGAATATTACCGCGATATACTAAAGGACGGTTCGCTTCCTAAAGCCTTTGTCGATTTGGATCGTTTCGATGAAAATGTGTTTGCTTTGCAACAGCGATCAGGCGATAAACTCATTCGTGTAGCTTCAAAATCTGTCCGTTGCGCCGCTTTACTTGAGCGTGTATTTAAAGCCCATGAGCAATATCAAGGAATCCTTTCCTTTTCAGCTCCGGAGGCTGCATGGCTGGCCTCTAAAGGATTCGATGACATTATTGTTGCCTATCCTGTATTTCGTCCAGATGATATCGCTTCGATATGTCCCTTTCTTAAAGAGGGCAAAACGATTGTGTTAATGACCGACTCTCCCGAACACATCGAAGCCATTGGTGCAGTTGCAAAAAAACACGAAGTCACCATTCCAGTGTGTATTGATATCGATCTCTCCACCGATTTTGGAAGTTTACACTTCGGGGTGTGGCGTTCACGGGTAAAGGGTATGGGTGAAGTGGATGGTATTTTAGATGCGATCAAAAGTGAACCTTGTGTGAAGCTCGACTCGGTTATGGGATATGAAGCTCAAATTGCTGGTGTGGGGGACAATGTGGCTGGGCAAGGGATGAAAAACAAAGTCATCCGTTATCTCAAGAAAAAATCTATCAAAGAAATTCGTGAACGTCGTGCGGCAGTTGTGGAGGGCATTCAAGCCAGAGGACTTGAGCTGCGCGTTGTAAATGGTGGGGGGACAGGAAGTTTAGAGTCGACCCGTGAAGAAGATTGCGTCACCGAGGTTACAGTAGGCTCTGGATTTTACACGCCTACTCTTTTCGATGGTTACCAAGCGTTTAAGCATGCTCCAGCAGCAGGCTTTGCACTTGAAATTTCACGAATCCCAAAAGCACAAACCTATACATGCCTTGGGGGTGGGTACATCGCCTCCGGTGGTGCCGGAAAAGAGAAACTTCCTGCGCCCTTTTTACCCGAGGGTGCAGCACTATATGATATGGAAGGTTGCGGTGAAGTCCAGACGCCCATTCAATATTCCGGCCCAATCGAACTGAGCATGGGGGATCCCGTGCTTTTCCGCCATGCAAAGGCCGGGGAATTATGCGAACGCTTTAAAGTGTTATTACTCATACAAAACGGGGCTATCGTGGATGAAGTGCCCACTTACCGTGGCGAGGACCAATGCTTCTTTTAGATTGTTAATTATCTAACAGTCTATATATTGGTATTTAGCTTCGCTTACATGATAGACTTTTTGTCTGATTAACTATGAAATTGTTTTTAAATGATGAATGGGCCACACGCCCAACCTATAGATAAAGGAGTTGTCAATCATGACCGTTGCAACCACCGAAGTAACACCCAGTATCGAAACCATAGACGTTCACAATCCCATGACGGGTGAGTTGTTGTATAGTGTGAGCGATCCCAGCGCAGAAGAATTGACTGCGACCTATGCACGCGCCAATGCGGCCTATGAAAAAATAAAGGCTATGAGCATTCGTCAGCGATTGGATGAGATTCAAAAACTTAAAAATTACATCATCGAAAACCGCGAAAAACTCGTAGATCAAATTTGTTCTGAAACGGGAAAGGCGCGAACCGATTGTTTGTTGAGTGAAATTTTTTCTGTGATTGATACGATCGATTACTACGATGCTAATGCTGAGAAACAACTCGCAGATCGTAAAGTCCCTACACCGCTCGTACTCTTCCCTAAAAAATCTTTTGTGTACTATGAGCCCATCGGAACGGTTCTGATTATCTCCCCTTGGAACTATCCATTTAATTTGACCTTGTGTCCATTTATCTCCGCCTTTATTGCTGGGAACCCCGTTATATATAAACCCTCTGAGCAAACACCGCTCAAAGGCTTGGTTGAAGACATGGTCGAAAAATCCGGCTTCATGAAGGATGCATTCCAAGTAGTGTATGGAGGCCGCAATGCCGGGGCCGCTTGTATCGATCAACGCCCTGCCAAAGTATTTTTCACCGGTAGTTGTCGCGGTGGGAGCGCTGTAATGGCTCATGCGGCACAATACCTGATTCCTGTAGAACTAGAACTGGGGGGTAAAGACCCCATGGTTGTATTTGATGATGTAGATATCGAACGCACGGTCAACGGAGCTATATGGGGCGGTATGGCGAACTCAGGTCAAACCTGTACCTCTGTCGAGCGTATTCTTGTTCAAGAAAGCATCTTTGATAAATTTGCCAGCACTCTTAAAGAGAAAGCTGAAAACGTGGAAACGCCTAGTCGCTGTAAAACAGATGATCCCAATGATCTCGATGTTGGGTGTATGACAGCGGACTTTCAGATTGATATTGTCATGGAGCAAATCGAAGATGCGCGCAGTAAAGGCGCAACTATCGTCACTGGAGGGAATCGTATCGGGACATCACATGAAATCGAACCTACTGTTATAACGGGTATAACCGATGAAATGATGATAGCCCAGGATGAAACCTTTGGTCCTGTAGTCACCGTGCAAAAATTCAGCAGCGAAGCCGAAGCCATCGCGATGTCCAATGATACACCCTATGGCTTAAGTGCCAGCGTATGGACAGCAGATGCGGCGCGCGCAGAACGTATCGCGCGTGCTATTGATACGGGTAACGTATCCATCAACAATGTTTTGGCTACTCAAGCCAATCCTGGACTTCCATTTGGTGGAACCAAACAAAGTGGATTCGGACGATATAAAGGGCATGAGGGGTTACTTAGTTTCTCCAATACCAAGTCAGTGATGTTTGATAAACAAGGTAATCATCTTGAATTTTACTGGTATCCCTCCAGCAAAGGTAAATACGCTCACTTTAGTGAATTGGTAGCCGGTATGACCAAATCAGGCATCGCTAAAATACTCGGTATGTTAGGGCCAGCTGGTAAACTCAAAAAAATGTCCGAGAACGACCGACTTTAATTCTCTACCGCGAAGGGCACCACTATGTACGATGCAATTGTTGTAGGTTCAGGAGCGGCCGGTGGCGTACTGGCTTATCATTTAAATAAATCCGGAGCCAAAGTACTTTTGCTGGAAGCGGGTAAAAACTTTCGCGCAAAAACGTTTCCCAAGACTGAAGCCGAAGCATCCCCTGAATTGTTTTGGGGCGGTGGAATTGAGTTTGATAAGCGAACGACTATGGGATTTTTACGCGCTCGATGCTTAGGCGGTACTACAATTGTAAACCAAGCACTCTTGGATCGCTTTGATGATGTGGCATTTGATGATTGGCGTGCTGATACGGGTGTGGACTGGTTTAGTCAAGATGGACTTGTCCGTGATTACGACGCAGTAGAAGAAAAGCTTGAGTTTACTTATATTAAAGAAGAGCACAGAAACAAAAGTGCCCATAAATTCATCGACGGTATGGAGAAAACCGGATACGAATGGGGAGCACTTCGCCGTGGTCAAGGAAACTGCGCTACGGATCAAGGCCAAGATTGTATCGATTGCCTCAACGGCTGTAAACGAAACTCAAAACAAAGTACCCTGGTTGGCTACATTCAGGATGCCGAGCGCGAAGGCCTTGAAATAAAATGCGATTTCAGTGTCGAACATTTTGAGGACAATGGCGATACAGTAAAAGTTTACGGCCGTCATAGTGGTCAGGATAAAGTGTTCGAGACTAAAAAGCTCATTTTATCGGCCGGTTCTTTTGGCACGACTCAGATATTACTTAAAGCCGAACTAAAACATCGCTTGTCAGCCGTAGGAACAGGATTTACCACCCACCCTCAATTTTTAATGTTTGGGGTGTTCGATGAAATTATCGATGCGCATAAAGGCGCCTTCCAGTCCGTTAAGTCGGACGATCCTCGCTTCCGTCCACGCGGTTTCAAATTGGAAAATGTCTACGCTCAACCCATCGGTATTTCTCAATTATCTCCAGCCATTGGTTTGGATTTTCATCGATACATGATGAAGTATCGGCACATTTCCTGTGTCGAAGTCGCTGTGCGTGATGAAGCGACGGGTACTATTGCGCTTAATAGTAAAGGTCGGTTGACGATTCAAAAAGATCTCACCGATCAGGATAAGTCTCGCAGCCAAGATGGACTGAGTATCATTCGAGAAGTGCTTAGTGCGGCGGGCGCCAAAGAAGTCATCGAAGGCGACATACATTTCGGATTGCATTTGATGGGTGGTGCACGTATGGGAGTCAGTGCCGATGATTCGGTCGTGGACCCAGAATTTAAGGTCCACGGTATGGATAATGTTATGGTGTGTGATTCGAGCCTGTTCCCCAATGCGCCCGGTATAAACCCCAGTCTAACCATTATGGCGATGGCGCATAAATTGGCCACACAACTCAGCGATGGAAAGGTAGGCTAAGCCATGAAATCAGACTATCTAAGTGATAAAGCCCTTAAAGGACTCAACACTATTGGGGATATTATGGTTCCAGCAGGCGAAGGTTTTCCTTCTTTCTCAGAACTTGGGTGCATTGAACACATTGACACGGTAGTGTGCCATGCACCAGCGGACGACATTCAAGATCTCAATGCCTTTTTAGGCTTACTGTCCATGTGCCCTAAATTTATCGTTCGTATCGTGATTAACACCACCGAAAAAGCCCGTAAGAGTGAAGGGAAATTGGCGCCAACACTGCGTTTGCTAAATGCTGCGTTACGCGGGATTGTGTTTACCCTTTACTATTCAGGCAAGCACGGCGAAGAATATATGGGGCAGACTCCTCCCGATATCATTGGCTTTGAACTCAAGTGTGTTCCAGAAGATTAAAGATTAGTTCTTATAGGAAACGTAACTTCGGTCTGCCCAGGCTTCCCAGCTTTTACGAAGCTCCATGGCCAATTTAGGCTTTTCTTTGGATAGGTCGTTCAGTTCTGTGCGATCTTTTTTCATGTTGTACAGTTCCCATTCGCCGCCTTTTTGCATGACCAATTTCCAGTCTCCTTTTCGAACAGCACGATTGCCTACATGTTCCCAATAAAGATATTCATGTCCTTTTCTCGAACCCTTCTCAAATACAGGTACTAAACTCCTTCCTTCTACTGGAAGTACAGACTTGCCCTTGTAGGTCTTGGGGGCTGTTGCTCCTGCGGCATCTAAACACGTCGGCATGAGGTCGATTATATGGCCTTGCGCATTGGTGAATGAACCATCATGTTTAATTTTAGCAGGCCATGATACTACTAATGGCGAGGCTATGCCGCCTTCGTGATTGAATTTCTTATAGCGGCGAAACGGTGTATTGGATAAGTTTGCCCAAGGTTGCGCATAACTTTGGAAAGTCTCCTTAGCGCCCGGATTTAAACCCGGTACATTACCGACTTGCATTTCCCATCCGATCGCTAATCCTCGTTCTTTTGCCGCAAGGGTAGAACCACCACTTGTAGGCTTGAGATCTTCATGCGAACCGCCGTTGTCAGCAATAAACATTATGAGTGTATTTTCAAATTCACCCTGGGCTTTAAGCGCCTTTACTATACGACCAATTCCTTGATCCATTCGATCTATCATTGCTGCATAGGCAGCCATGCGCGATGTTTCCCAGGCTTTATTCTTGGCCTCTTCCCAGGGGTACGATTCCGGTTCACGTGGACTCATGGGCCAATCGTGATCCAGTACGCCCATTTCCCGCATTCGCTGATAACGTTCTTGGCGCAATACATCCCAGCCAGCATCAAAACGGTTTTCGTATTTCTTGATGTCCTCCGGTAGCGCATGCAATGGCCAATGCGGAGCGGTGTAAGCCACATACATAAACAACGGTTTATCGGTGTCTGCTGATTCATGGACGAATTCTACGGCCTTATCACTAATTGCATCGGTATAGTAATAGTCTGCCGGTTTATCGACTTCGGTTTCCGTATTATCAATCATGAACCCTTTAGGGAAATAAAAACTTCCGCTTCCTGCCAAAGTGCCGTAATATTTTTCAAATCCTCGCTGTAGAGGCCAAGACTGTGGTTGCCCCCCTTTGTTTGTGTTTTTATCATGTGGTGATACATGCCATTTGCCAACCATGCGCGTTCGATAGCCAGAGTCTTTTAATACTTCGGCTACTGTTACGCCCCGATCGGTTAAAAACCCTTCATATCCTTCTTTCCCTACGGTATTGGTGACCATGCCGCCGATACCTGCTTGATGAGGGTAGAGTCCTGTGAGTAAACTGGCGCGTGAAGGGCAACACCTGGCGGTATTATAAAATTGACGAAAACGCATACCCCCTTTGGCCAGTGAATCTAAGCTTGGGGTCATGACTTCACCGCCATAGCATCCGATATCGGAGTAGCCCATGTCGTCACACATGATGACGATGATGTTGGGGCGTTCATGTTTATCGGCCCAAGCATTTAGGGAGATACATACTAAGCAGGCTAGTGGCAATACAATAAAACGAAACATACGAAGCATCCTAAATAATTATTGGTAATGAAAACTCAGTATAGCATGATCCCATTGTACCTGCTACACTGAGTTTATGTGACGAGATTCGAAGAGAGGAGACCCCATGAGATTTATACTTTTTATCGCAGTGTGTAGTTCAATTTCAGCTCAAGTATTCGCAGTTGATGCATTTAATCTAAGTGATAAGCATCAACTTTTCCTTGACGATACTAATATTGCCTCAATGGATAATATCAAGCGTACGATCCATCCTGCGCAAAAGAGCCCCCAGAATCCAGTGTTGAAACCGGAAGAGGAGTGGGAAGGACCGGTCGCTTTATTGTACGGGTCGGTAATTGAGCATAAAGGGGTCTATCGGATGTGGTATTACAGTACCTTGGGTACGAGTTATGCTGAGAGTATAGATGGGGTTCACTGGAATAAGCCCAATCTGGGGTTATTTAAGGTGGATGGGCATGATACGAATGTTGTTGTGCAGAAAGCTGTGGGCGAATCACCGGCGTCATTGCCTCATTATTATGAACTTTTCGGTGTGTATAAAGACGAACACGAAGTGGACCCGGCGCGTCGGTTTAAATTGGGCTACCTCAGCTTGCAGAAGAAATACGAAGGCCCCCGCGAAGACCCATTCCACCGAACGCAACGACGTGGCCTAGGGGTGGCGGTCAGTCCCGACGGCTTTACATGGACCAGCGTAGATCCTTGGGCGACTGAAGCGATTTGCGATGGGGCAACGCATTGGATGCAGGATCCAGACACCCACAAGATTCGTATATATGGCCGCTCAAAATATAAAGATCCTGAAGTGCTTAAGGCATGGGGGGACGATGACTATATAACAAAATACTATTGGGGGCGTGTAGTTGCGTCGACGAGTTCGGATGATTTTATACACTGGGAACTGAAAGATCCTGCTACAGCGCCGATTGTGATGGCGCCTGATGCTGAGGATGAATTGGGAACTGAGATATATGGGATGGCAGTATTTAAATACGAGAGTATATATATTGGTCTTGCCCAACGCTTTCATAATCGGCCTGGGGATGCTTTTTTAGATGTGCAGTTGGCTGTGAGTCACGATGGTGTACAGTTTAAGCGTGTGGGGGATCGGACTCCTTTTATTGCGTGCGGCGATGTGGGGGAATGGGATCGTTTCCGAACTTCTTTGGCGAATAATCCACCAATTGCTGTAGGGGATAATTTACGCTTTTATTATTCAGGTCGGTTGTATAGACATGGACCGTATAAGGGGCCGGATTATGGTGTTGTTTCGGGGGCAATTGGCTTTGCTGAGATTAAGCGGGATCGTTTTGTTTCTTTGGGGGCGTCGTATGATGGGGGGACTGTGGTGACGAAACCATTTATGGTATCAGAGTTAAAAGACTTGCATATCAATGCAAAGGCCGATTTTGGCACAGTGCGTGTTGAGTTGTTAAATCAAAAAATGGAAGTCTTAAAAACCGCCAAGCCAATTCAGCAAGAAGGGCTTGCAATTCCTGTACTTTGGGAGAGTGCAACAGACAATTTGGAAACAGAATTCGTGCACTTGCGGTTTACACTAGAAAATGCATTGTTGTATTCATATTGGGTGGAGTAAAGTTCGTTTACTTACCGGTGACCGCATTATATTGTCCCGTATGAATCTGACAGATGGCGATACCTAAGGCGTCGGCGGCATCGTCGGGTTTAGGAATGCTGTCTAAATTAAGCAGCATCTTGATCATTTCCTGAACCTGTTTCTTGTCAGCTTTCCCATAGCCAGCGACAGCGAGTTTCATTTCGCGTGGCTTGAATTCACCGATGGGAAGGCCGGATTGTATGGCCGCGAGGGAGAGGACTCCACGGGCTTGCGCGACGGGAATGCCCGTGGTGACATTTTTGGTGAAGAACAGCTCTTCAATGGCGATGGCCTGGGGATTGTGTGTGGCAATGAGCTCTGTTGCTTGGTCGTAGATTTGCTTAAGGCGCTCGGCGTAGTGATCCTTGGGTGAAGTTAAGATTACACCGTGCGCGATATGGGTTAAGCGATTGCCCTTGCCTTCCACGATGCCATACCCTGTGGTGGCAGTGCCGGGGTCAAAGCCGAGTACGCGCATGTGCTATTGTCCCCTTCTAGGTCGATGGACCTTGGAGTTAGTCCGCCATGATTTCGGCCATCACGTCTTCAGAGATGTCGAAATTAGAATAGACTTGCTGAACATCGTCGCAGTCTTCAAGCATGTCCATAAGCTTTAACACAGCACGAGCCGTTTTAGCGTCGACTTCCATGGTGGTATTGGGCACCATGGTTAATTTGGCTTCTTCGGGTGTGAGGCCCATGCCTTCTAATCCGGTAACCACAGCATGTAATTCATTGGGTTCAGTGGAAATGGTGTACACATCGCCTTCTGTATTCACATCTTCTGCACCAGCATCGATGGCTTTTTCGAAAATTTCATCTTCGGTACAAGCGTCTTTAGGGATTATAATATGGCCTTTGCTTTCGAAGTTCCAGCTTACTGCGCCGTTTTCAGCCATGCTTCCGTTGCATTTATTGAGAGCAAATCGAACATCGCCAACGGTGCGGTTTTTATTGTCAGTCAGGGTGTCGACTATGATGCCCACACCACCGGCGCCATAACCTTCGTATCGGGCTTCTTCGTAGTTTGCACCATCGACATCGCCAGTACCTTTTTTGATGGCAGTCTCGATTTTATCCTTGGGCAAGTTAGCGGCTTTACAGGCCAAGAGGACTGTGCGCAGGCGTGGATTGGCGTCGGGATCTCCACCGCCGGCTTTCGCAGCTACAGCGATCTCTTTTACGAGTTTTGAGAAAATCTTGCCGCGTTTGGCGTCCAAAGCGCCTTTTTTACGTTTGATGGTGCTCCACTTGGAATGGCCGGACATGCTATATACCTTTCGTATCGCTCATTAATAATGAGAGTTGTGTTCAATTCAGGCCTATAGTATAACAAGTGCAGGGAATCGGGCGCAAAGGTCCTGATTTAACATGCATACTGCAGTATGCATGATGAAAGGGAAGGGTATTCATGGCAAGTCATAGTTTGGATAGGCAGGATTTAAGCGATTGTTTTATGGTAAAACAATTGAGTGGAAAAAGGTGGCCCGAAGGCGAAATTGATTTGCTTGGGTATTTGTTCTAAGTAAAAAGGAAACAATGAAACTTCATTCTCTAAACATAGGCGGCCTGACTCAAGTACAACACGGTGGACAAACTGTGGGGACAGGTATCTTTAAAACGCCTGTCGATGGCCCTGTTCAGGCTACTCGTATGACCCTAGAAGGCGATCGGCAAGTTGACCTGCGCTACCATGGCGGGGAACATAAAGCTATCTATGCGTATCCGCATGAACACTATGAGCATTGGGCGGAGATACTCGAACGTGAGGACCTAACACCAGGGCAATTCGGGGAAAACTTTACGACTGAAGGTCTTCTTGAAAATACTGTTCATATTGGTGATCGATTTCGCATTGGTGAAGCACTTGTGGAAGTCACCCAACCCCGTGTACCCTGCTTCAAATTGGGGATTAAAATGGGGGATATGCGTTTTGTAAAGACGTTCTTGCAAAGCGAACTCAGTGGGTTTTATCTGCGTGTGCTGGAAGAGGGGAAGGTGCAGGCAGGCGATTCGATTGAACGCACATTGGAGCATCCCGAAAAAGTAACGGTGCAGAGTATTCATCACCTCTATTTCAAAGATTCCCAAAACAAAGTGGAAATAGAGCGTGTGCTCAGTATTGAAGCTCTTTCAAAAGAATGGCGCCAACAATTACGAGAATTGTAGCTCTATTCTGCGCTGTTGAGATTGCTTTGCATCGCGATGTGAGTGTATTATGAACGCTTCAAAAACCAACCTCTAATAAAAGGATTTCCCCATGTTAGTACACAGTGTTTTTTTCTGGTTACGTGATGATTTAACTGACGAACAACGCGCGGCATTTAGTGCCGGGGTGGATACTTTAGCCACCATCGATTCAGCCGCCGCGGTATACATTGGTACACCTGCTGCTACCGAAAAGCGTCCGGTTGTGGATGATTCATACGATATCGGACTGACGGTAGTCGCTGAAGATGTTGCTGCACACGATGCTTACCAAGTGCACCCTATCCATACAGCTTTTGTGGATGAGTTCAAAACGTACTGGGATCGCGTAACCATTTATGATGTAGACTAAACTCTCTTAGATATAAAAAAAGGCCCAAGACTTGGTGAAGTCTTGGGCCTTTTTAGAATTTACTGTATTTTATTGTTTGTTGTCGCGCAATTTTTCATGGGCAAATTGATAAGCTGGAGAATTTTCAGGAAACTTTTCCATGATGATGTCATAGGTGTTCATCTCTTCTTCAAAATTTTCTAACTTACTGTATGAATCAGCTAGGGCAACATAGGCCATCTGGATTTTATCCGTTTTGGGGTAATCATCCAAAAGCTTTTGGTAATAGAAGATAGCTTTTTCATAATCGAACAACATGGAATAATAGATATTGCCTAATCGGTAAAGGTTTTTCTCTACTTCAGGGCCCGATCCTAATTCTTTGTTTTCAGTTTCGTATTTTAGAACAGCAGCCTTGGCTTCCTTTTGCTGTTTTGGGACTACTTCAAAAGGGCGGACAAAATTTTTGTCAGCTGCATTCGCAATATCATTCGATATCTCATCGGGAGATGTCGCGACCACTGTATATTCGATCGGAGGTTCGACAACGTCATTTGCATTGAAACCTAATGCAATCCCTGCACTTATCAATCCTACACATAGCAGCATTAAATGCCAATTTTGTTTTAAGACTGATCCTTTTGTGATTTCATCTTCACTCACAGTGATACTCCTACTTCGAACCAAATGGCTCCTTCAGTGTCGTTAGATGGTGGGTTTACATGTCCTGCACCAATCATTTTTTGGTCATCTTCCCAAGCGTCGGCTAATTCAGGAACTTGATAAATATCAGGTACTTGTCCGCCCATGTCAAAATAGTCACCAACAATTGAACCAACAATATTAGTTTGTTTGTCTATCTTGATACCGCCTTGAGCATAGAATCCACCCATCATGGAAAGTTGAGAATTGTCACCAATTAAAAAATCACCTTCAGCCATTACGCCAAGTAAATTTGTGTTCGGGAAACTGGTTGTCAGGATGCTGGCGTCTATGACTACTTCGCCACCACCACTGCCGCCATCAAAGGCTAAAAGGGATCCTTTGCCTTCATAGTTGATGGTGTCATTTTGACCATCACCGGAATTGAAATTGATGTTGCCTTCAACGGCAACGTGTCCGTTTACATATAAGGTATCTGTAGAGCCATCGTACCAGACTAGGAAGTCGCCACTATTGCCGCCTGAGTCAGCAGCCATTGCTTCTACTTCGGCCAATGTGGGCATTGTACCGTCACCAGGTGTGCCACCTATGACTGCATCAGTCCCGTTGCCGTCGGTCGAATTGTAGTAAAAGCTAGTATCCGGGTCGCCGGACTCAAGGGTGATATCTCCTTGGTAGGGAGTTTGGTCATTCAAGTAAAAGCTGGTGTCATCATCTTTGTCAAAATAAAGTTGTCCATCGAAATCTTCATTTACTTCTTCCTCAAAATACGGGAAGTGAATGGCATCGCCTAAATCATAGCCTTCGTTCCAGCTGTTGTCACTATTAACT
>CALLLL010000098.1 GCA_938082445.1 uncultured bacterium | reverse complement strand
AGGATTGTTCGAACAAGACCCCGTCTGTATAACGTTCAGCTCCCCAATGTGCAGAGGGGCGTGTGCCAATGGTATTGGAACTGAGCACAAGGCCTTGGCTACTTTTGATGTGGGTGTTATAGGTCACGGCCCCGTAGATGGTGTTGCCTGTAACCGTTACTTTGGAAGCATTTTCTATATAAAGGTTTTTGTTTCGGCTCCCCATTACATTCCCCGTGATACTTAACAAGCGTGCAGCGAATGGACTATCCTTTTTCGCTCCAACTACATAGATGTTTGCACCGGGATTTTGGGCTAAAGCTTGAATGGTATTACTGGCGATTGTGTATTCACTAATGATGCCTTCGGGCGCTTCGAGCACAATTTCACCGGACGTTTCATTGCTTCCCCAGTAATACTCGATATCGTTTCCTGTGATCTGTACATTGTGTACATCACCATCCAATTGTCGTATACCTGCGCGCTTATTGTAGCTAATATGATTGCCGATAATGTTGATTTGATGTAAATTGCACTTGTCCATGAAGATGCCTGTATCCCTACCATTGTAGATATGCGAGTTGGCAATAAGGACATTGCGGTTACGTTCTTGCAGGTGAATACCATAGCGGCAATCGCGGATAGATACATTTTGAATGGTGCATTGCATCGTTCTAAACAATGCAATACCATCGGCTTTTTGATGCTTACCCAATATCTCAATATCGCTGATTACCGGAAAGCGTTCGCCCTCCCAAGTACGATCTTTGAAGGAATTTGGATCGGCGGTGCCTTGGTGGTTGCCGACAATACGAAATGCCGGCCCCGCACCTATCATGATGATTCGGGTCGCTCCGCCAGCACCGCGAATCCCGCGGAAGCCCGTTTGGGTGAGATCTACCACTATCGGCTTTGTAATGGTGTAAGAGCCAGCTGGAATCTTAACGAGTCCCTTGGAGGTGTGTACCAATCGTTGTAACAACTCACTGGAGTCGGTATCTTTATCTTTGGTCACGGATAAGGCACGATTAATTTCACTAGGTTTTAAGGGATCCTGGGAGTAGGTTGTGCTACATAATAGGATCGATACAAGCATAAGGGCTAAAAAGCATCTGGGAAATGGCAAAAATCGAGACATGGGAACGTAAAACTCCTAATCGGGGTTGAGGCGATGTAATTCATTGATAGTAAATGAGATAGAAAGAATAGTCAATACTGGGATTGAGGCAATATTTATCATTATGAATTAGTTTCGGGGGATAGGGGTGTTATCATAAGGGAACTTAAGGGGGATGGTTGAATATAGATCGTCTGTAAGTGTACCGTAGTGGTACAGATAAAGACTCAATTTTTGAAAGGATTTTTGAATGAGTTCACAAAATGATATGTATAGGCCACAAGAATATACGATGGCCGATCGCGCATCGACCGAAGAACGTGCACAGTTTATCGTGCGTACCTATTTACACCTGTTTGGTGCAGTGATTGCGTTTGTCTTGTTGGAAACTTTTATCCAGCTCACACCGATTGCTGACGGTATGTACAATATGCTTGCTGGCACTCGATTTGGTTGGTTAGCCGTATTGGGCGGCTTTGTTGTCGTAAGCCATGTTGCTAATAAATGGGCACACGGTAGTGTCTCATTGGGACAGCAATACGCAGGCTTAATCTTGTATATTGTCGCAGAAGCCATAATCTTTGCCCCATTAATCTACATGGCATTGGTGTTTACCGGACCCGAAGTCATAATCAATGCAGCGATGGCTACGGCCTTTATCTTTGCTGGCTTGACTGCAGTTGTTTTCATTACACGTAAAAACTTTTCCTTTATGGGACCGTTTTTAGGAGTGATGGGATTAAGCGCGATGGCGATTATTGTGCTTAGTATTATTTTTGGATTCAATTTGGGTGTTTTATTCTCTGTCGCCATGATTGCATTTGCCAGTGGGTATATTTTATATACCACATCCAATGTCATGCATGAATACAATACCAATCAATATGTAGCCGCATCTTTAACGCTTTTTGCCGCGGTAGCCTTGTTGTTCTGGTACATATTGCGTCTGTTCATGTCACGCGACTAGTCAATACATCATAGAATTTAAATATCGCTCTTCTTGAGAAAATCAGGAAGAGCGATTTTTTTATGCTACTCACTCTGTGGTAAATGGAGAATAACTCGGTTACGTCCAGTTTCTTTTGCCGTGTAGAGCGCCTGATCCGCATGTTCAATAATTGATTGAGCAGGTACATTTTGTTCAGGGATACTTACAGCAGCCCCTACACTAATGGTAACCGCATGTGATGCGCTGGAATATTCGTGAGGGATGTTCGCCTCGTGGATGACTTGGCATAATTTATTCGCAAAGAGTTCAAGACTGGGGGCATCAATATTGGGTAAAACTAAAACAAACTCTTCACCGCCGTAACGGGCAAGCAGATCACCTGCACGTTTGTCGCAACTGTCCAATAAACCGGCAACTTCTTGCAAGCACCCATCGCCCGCCTGATGGCCATAGTTGTCGTTATACAATTTAAAATGATCAATATCAATGAGTATAAGCCCTATCGGGATTTGCTCACGTTGTGCACGTTTCCACTCAGTTTCTAATCCCTTATCAAAAGCGCGGCGATTGGGAATTCCCGTAAGAGCATCAACATGCGCCATAACACTATGCTTTTCAGCCAATGCTTGTGCTTTTTTAAGGCGTTTATTCTCACGCGTTAAGGCCTCACGTTGTTCAACCAAGGTAATGCAAATGGCCAACGCGCGCCCCATTGCGCTCAGAAAATTTAAGTCGGCTTTCTCGTAAAGATTATGTGGGGTTTCAGCCATAATACCCAATGCGCCGATGCATTTACCGCCCATCGATAGCGGGGCGATGACCGTACTGCGAACTTCTTGGCCCTGTGCTGTAGAAATGGTTTTTGGTAGGAGACTTCCTTGGTCTGTATTCATGGATTCATTCAATTTTGCGATGATGTGTCTATCCAATTCGGCATCGGAGGGCGGGGA
>CALLLL010000097.1 GCA_938082445.1 uncultured bacterium | reverse complement strand
GTTCATCAAGTAGATTCATACCGTACTTGTGTCCAGTTTGAATCGCTGATGTAATACGATAAGATTTATTGTCACGTATCAAGTTTTGAATAGCAGGCGTTGAAATCATCACTTCAAATGCCGCAACACGGCCTTGGCCTTCTTTACGCTTGAGAAGTGATTGGGAAATTACTGCGCGCAAGTTACCGGCCAACTGAGTACGAATTTGCTCTTGTTGGTTTGCCGGGAAGGCATCTACCAAACGGTCAATCGTACGAACGGCCCCGGTGGTGTGCAAAGTACCGAACACCAAGTGACCCGTTTCAGCCGCAGATACTGCCGCTTCAATGGTTTCCAAGTCACGCATCTCCCCCACCAAAATGATGTCGGGGTCTTGACGCAATGCGCGACGCAATGCTTCCGAGAATGAAGGGACATCCACACCCACTTCACGTTGGGTGATAATACTTTTCTTGTGGTTATGGAAGAATTCAATCGGGTCTTCAATGGTAATGATATGGTGATCGTGCTCAGTGTTGAGCCAATCAATCATTGCGGCAAGACTGGTACTTTTACCCGAACCAGTCGGACCTGTCACCAAAATCATTCCACGAGGCTGATTGATCACTTGTTGAAGTGAGCGGGGCAGACCGAGTTCATCCATCGTGGCAATTTTACGAGGAATAATCCGTAGTACCAAGCCAATATTACCGCGCTGCTTGAATACGGACACACGGAATCGAGCGATTTCTTCAAAAGCAAAGCCGAAGTCAGTACCACCAACCTCTTGCAATTCTTGCTGGTTGTCTACCGATGCAATACTTTTCATTAATCGCTCTGTATCTTCAGAGGTTAAAGGAGCATTACCAAAATGCACAATCGCTCCGTGAACACGCGCCGATGGCGGGTTGTCCACAGCCAAATGGAGATCGGACCCTTCACGGTCAATCAACATGCGCAATAAACTCACCATTTCATATGCCACTGTATAAACTCCTTCTCACTAACCCACAGGGTCAATGTTAATTTAGTTGGTCTGCACTATCACTTCTTCGCGAGGCTTTAGAGGTTCATCAGCCACTGTACGGCGGCTTACCTCACTCACTGTTGTAATACCATTTAATGCTTTACCCAATGCGTCATCTCGTAATGTAATCATGCCACCATATCGAGCTTCGCGGCGCATTGCGACGGTTGACTCATGATTCATCACCATAGCCCGCAACTCATCGGTCATGGTTAATAATTCATGTATCCCCATACGTCCTGTATAACCGGTACCATTGCAGTTATCGCACCCTTTACCGTGATACAGTTGCTTGGTTCTTAAATCAGCGCTTGTTGCCAATCGACGCACTTCAAGATCGGTTGGCGTGTAGGGCTCTTTGCATGTAGTGCAAATGGTACGGACCAATCGCTGTGCTAAAATTGCACGAACACCACTGGATACCAAGAAAGGTTTCAGCCCAATATCGACCAAACGAATAATTGAACTCGGCGCATCGTTTGTGTGCAATGTGGAGAACACCAAGTGACCTGTCATCGCAGCTTTCATTGCGATTTCAGCCGTCTCAGCATCACGAATCTCCCCAACCATCACAACATCCGGGTCTTGACGTAAAATCGAACGCAACGCACGGGCAAAGGTCCAATTAATTTCATGGTGAATTTGTACTTGGTTAATTCCCGTTAGCTGATACTCAACAGGGTCTTCTACAGTAATCAATTTGGTTTCGGGCTTATTCATGCTATGCAATGAAGCATAGAGTGTGGTTGTTTTACCTGAACCGGTAGGACCGGTCACGAGTATTACCCCGCTGCTGTGGCCCAATAAACCTTCCCAAGTCGTCTGATTCTCAGGACTCAAGCCCAATTGACCAAGACCTAAGTTCAAACTTTCTTTATCCAAGATACGCATAACCACACTGGCGCCGTAATAGCCGGGCAATGAACTAACCCGTAAATCAATCGCTTTACCGGCTATGGTAATTTTAATTCGACCATCCTGGGGTAAACGTTTTTCAGTAATATCCATCCCGGCCATAATCTTGAGGCGGGAAGTAATAGCGGCTTGTGCACGCTTGGGAGGGGCAGGCATAACATGCAGTACACCGTCAATACGGTAGCGTACTTTAATGTCGTATTTACCCGGCTCCACATGGATATCAGAAGCACGCAAACGGAAAGCTTCCATAATCATGTGTTGCACATAGCGCACTACTGGGCTGTCATCATCGTCGTCTTCGCCGTCACCACCACCGCCTGCGCTCACGCCCGGCAATGCTGCATCGTCAACATCCAAGCTATCCATACTCATGCTGCTCATTGACATTGATTGGGAACTTAGACTCCCAAGACTGCCCATGGAGCTGTCAAGCGAACTCATGTTCGACATCGTACTCAACGTACTCATGGTAGAGGCACTACTTACGGTGGACAACATTGATTCAACGGTCTTATCGGCCAGGCCATAATACTTGGCCAATGCGCCCCGAATTTCGTCTTCGGAGGCCAAAACAGGCTCTACACTGCAGCCTTGCAGACGGGAAAGGTTGTCAAGGTTATTGATATTGGTGGGGTCGGATGTAGCGACTCGCAATACACCGTATTCAAACTCAATGGGTATTACACGGTATAACTGCGCTACACGCACATCCACTTTAGCCCGAATGGCTTCAGGGATTTCACGCTCAGAAAGCTTAATAATGGGAATGCCTAATTGCTCTGCAAGCCCTTCTGATATGTGCGATTTACTAATATACCCTAGGCGTACAAGCACTTCACCTAGCTTCTTTCCCTTCATCCCCGTCTGTTGACGGTGAAGGGCTTCGTCTAATTGTTCTTGGGTAATAATCCCTCGTGTTACAAGGTTTTGCCCAAACATACTGTAATCTGGCGTATCCATCGTGATCCTACCTTTCAGTTCATTCTACCAATGTATCAAAGGCACAGCAAAAAGTCAATGCGAATTGTACTAGATATTACTGAAACAAAAGGACTTACGAATCAAGCTGTCAACAATTTACCTCAAATTTGGGGTTTTTTTCGTCAATTATTACCAAAATTTCTGTTATAGAAACATTTTTAAGGCTATTTACCGCTTTGGTGAGAGCATTTCGAGTGAACATTCAAGCCCTTTTTTATCTCGAGTCGGTCTTAAATAGTTCATTTTTTTCATCATAATCAAATTGTCGGAATCGTACATTGTATGCAACAGGTTCACAAGCTCTTCAAGACTTATCCCCTTGAGGGTGATTTGCACCCCATCAAATGCTTTATCTCTGGAAGATAGACCTACACTTTGGAGTGTTGCGCGATTTTGTAATTTCAAATCGGTAATGCATTTATTGGAAAAATTATATAAATCGAAACTGCGTGAACGGTCTTTGAGTTTGGTGCGAATTACTTTTTGCCCCTCGCGCTCACTAATAATGGTTTCCCTAAAAAGTTGAGCGGCATTAAAATTCTCCTGCGCAGTTTGTAAATTCGATTCGGAATCTGCAAGGGCTTCAGCTTTATTTCTAAAACTCATAAAGAGAACCATTCCAATCATGACACACATCATGATAGTAATTAATCGTTTTTCACGTGGAGCTAAATTTAAAGCGGACATTTATGAATCCTTCCTATTGTGAATCTACAGGTGCATCGTTTACATGCAGCTTGAGGGTAAAAGTTAATTTGCCTTGTTCGGTTGAGCGTTCACCGTTTTGAAAATCCAATAACTGTGACTTTTCGAATCCAGCAACTATCTTACTATAGGCATCAGGGTTTTTAGCGTCTCCACGAATGGTGACCCCTAGTTTAGACGACTTAACACTTAAGGGGGTTACGCGCACATCGGACAGGGAAGCTAAACTGTCTGGCACATGCACAGCGATCTCTTTCAAAATGTTTGGCAAACTCGTTTGATTGAACATCTGAGGGGTGAGTGCGGTTCCGGTGGACTGCTCTTTATCAATAGCCTCTTGTAAAGCTAGAAAGCTTGCCTGACCTCCTTCATCATCGGCTGGACGTTCTTTCGCTTGAGGGTCATTGGGGTATGCGAGGGCAAACTCTTCCCATACGGCTTGGCCCAAACGTTCAGTTTGTTCAATATTCTTCTGCGTTTTTAAATGCATAATGCCCAGTTTTGCAACAAGCACGATCAATACCATTCCCAACAAGCCCATCAAACTGCGCGTGTATGGGTTGGCTTGAGTATTTGACTCTGAAGTAGTGCTCTCAAATGCAATATTAAAAGAGCCTCCGGCCACCGATGTGGCAGCCCCCGCCATGGATACCCATGTAGACGCATCGTCAGCGTCCAGCATTTCATCAGGCAATCCACTCTGCTCCCAACTATGATGAACAATATCCACATCAAGTTGCTTCTCTAAATTGGATTGCGCTTCTTCATCTAACGTGACTCCAATACAATTAAGTGTCATCAGCTCAACAGTTTCCAACGATGTAGCATGAAATCCGCGTAGGGCATTTTGCACTTCACGCCCCCAGGCGCTTACTCGATCCGGCGTAGAGGCCAAACGTTGGGTAAAAGCCAGTGAACGATTTCGAATGACCGACACGTAACTACTGCCTTCGTGCTCAAAAGCAATTGCTTGGGCTTGTGTATTTTTAACAGCACAGTCACGACCCAATGCGGAAAGCCCTACAGTATCCAAGCCAAAGCCTTCTATAACAATTCCGGCTTCATTCAACAAGGCTACCTGATTGCTGACACGCTCTTTCTTCAGACCCATGACAAACACTTCGGTGTGTCCGTTGTGTTCACCAACGGTTATATAATCAATAGCCAAGTCTTCAATTGGAATCGCTAAATACGGTTCAAGCTCATAGGTCAGAGCTGACCGAACTTTCTTTGCTCCTTTAAAGGGGACCGACAGCAATCGCATCACACTCCAGTTTTGCGGTGTATTCAATAAATATAATGTTGGCGAATGCTTGAGCTTTTTAATGCACTGTTGAATCAACTCGACATGCTCGGCATGGGTCACTTCAGGGTCATCACCCAAAGAAGCCAAGGGCTCGTCAATACGTTCCAGCACTTTGGGCATGGCCCCGCCGGTTTTGACCACGAGCAGACGAAAGCGATCGTTGGTCAGTTGTATGACGCCAATTTTAGCGGTTAATTTCATGGTGTTTCCTTTTAGTTATTCAAACGAAGGGCTTAACGAACGACCCGCCAATCGATTATGCGAAAGAGTTGTGGCTCTGGATTTTCGGTATTGTCTACCGGATCTCGAAATACATAGGCTTCGATACGCACTTGCGCCTCGCCACTTTGGCCATCCGACCAAATCCGGAAGACATTACTCTGGGTAGTAAAAATCTGTCGGGGTGGATCGACTAATGGTTCTGTACCTGTATTTTGATTGTTATTATTGCTGCCCTCAGGATTCAGATTATAGGCTAAGCCCGCTTCTTGGAGGTCAGCCTCTGTAGCAAAACCACCTTCTTCCGACTGGCGCGATACGATAGCGGTACCGTTGGCCGTTAACTCAAATCGCTTGTCCTGAAGAGATTCATTATAATATTGCACAATCATGGTTTCGAGCTCTTCGGCCATGGGCATGGTGTTCACGTTTAGCTTTCCTTCGGGATGCCCATGAACGGTAAACAAATCAAAAAGAGGGACTGTTTGCCCAGGCGCTAATACTCCATCTACCTCTTCATCGTACTCTACTTCTAAAAATTCTTTTTCTTCTTCAACAGGCGGTAAGCCAAAATACAATTCAGGCGTGATGCCGGGCAGTAACAACAATTCCTCAATTGAATCCATCGGACCATTTTTACAACTATAGGGGGTTTCCAATGATTCATAGTAGTTAGATTCGGCGCCGTTTGGACGCTCGTTATCATCAGCATCCAACCAATCGAGAATTAAATCTGTCGGATCGTTTTCCAAGTTAAACGTAACAGTAAACAATTCAACCAACATCGGAACCAATACCGGATGTTCTATCTCTGCTCCACTTTCGTCTTCATAAATTAATGCATTTAGATTGATCTTTCCATACTCATCCGAGATGGTTATATTCACAACATCGTCATTATAAGAAGTCACTGAACTCTTTTCTGCCCAAGGTTCATCCGCACCATCATAGCTGCCTTCGGTAGCTTGCTCTTCTAAAGCCATTAGCCTATCGGCATGCAACACACTCATCCCTATCGCAATGCCGGATTTTGCTGCAAGGTATCCAGAATGATCGCTGCTCTGATTTGCTACAAGCGATGCTTCCACATGCATTTTATACATGAAATCCGTCACGATAGCCGCCAGTATTACCACGAACAACAGTGACATTAACAAGGCAACGCCTTCGGTATTTTTTCTACGTGGGTGCGGTGTCTTATTCATCGGGGGGTTGACTCCACTAATGGACGAGCGTATTCCGGGCTCGCATTTTCAAGGCCTACCCCGCCTGGAACAGTAATGATCATTTGGAATTGGTTATCAGGCTCAAAAGAGACTGAACGGTTTTCACCCCATGGGCTCCAAAAGAGATTCACTTCGATGGCCCAAGGAAGACGTTCTTCCAACGTTAAATCCCAACTATCTACCCAGTCTTCGCCATTGTGATAACGGATTTCCATAGCCCCAACAGGGAAGGTCCACATGGGAGTAGAAAGTTCTAAGTCTTCAAGATAATCTTTTAATTCCTGTGTTCGAATTTCTGCCGACTGTCCATTTTGAAGCTCATTATAGGACATGACCGGCACTTCAGTGACCAAGAGAACAGGCCCTTCAGCTTTATGTCCAGCATAAGGGCTACCATCGGGCATCTCTATTGACTCACCATCAACAATAGAATAGGTCACTTGCTTCATGAAACCGGGATAGCCACTGACGCCAAACATGGGCGCAGTAGTCGTAAAACTCAAGCTGTCTTCCTCGCCATTGTCTAATCCTTCAAACAATACCAAAGACTCGGGCATTACTGTAGTTGTCGGTGATGCATCGTTGGAATAGGGTCTAAATACAGCACCGGGTTGCCACCCTGATGACGCTTGTGCAACGTGCGTGTTGAGATGCCGTGTTAAAAAGGATTGAGTATACAATTGCTCAGAAGCCAAGTTCGCTGTTTCCGTAGATGCCAGCACAGAGCTAAAAGTAGCGTACACAATTGCCGAAACGATACCCGAAATAATCATGGCGATTAGAAGCTCAATAATAGTGAACCCTTTTTGAGCGATGCTAGGATTGTTCTTCATATTCCATCGCTCCATCGTAGACCCGGAATAAAAACTCCAAGGGTTCATCTTCGTAAGGGGTGAATAAGGAAAACTCTACATCGAGCAATCCGGGCAACTCGAATTCATCTACGATGGTCGCTGTATACTCCCATTCATAATCAGGATAAGCGTCGCCGAAATCTCCACTACCGTTGGTCTTTCCGGTCAAAATTTCAATTTCAGCCAATGCTGTACCTTGTTTGGACAACAACTCAACAAGGGTTTGATCTTGTGCTTGGTCAAAGAGCATTAATGAACCGAAATGAGATTCGAGCAAAACCAGCATACCAGTGCCCAGTATGGCCAAAGCAATGACAACTTCAATCAGTGTAAAACCTGCTCGTGATGTAGAAGATGCATTCATAGGCCTAGCTCTCCACTTCCACTGCCGTAAACCAAGCATTGCCGGTCATGGGATCCCAGATGACCTGTAAAATTTCATTTTCTTCGTTTAGCAACTGTATTCCTACCGGCATATCAAGACCAAGTGGGGATAATTCAATCTCAATTACATTTTTCTCGAATTCTTTTTCTTGAAACACATACTCATCATCACCAATAATTACCGCTTGGATTTGGACTGTTTCAATCAATGTATGGCGCTTCAACAAGGGATCTTCTAGCGGCTCATCGGCTTGCAAAATCGCTTCTTGATCCATATCCTTTTCAATTTCTTCTAAGCGAAGTTCACGGGCTTCTTCGCGATCCTCCCATGTTTCAAATCCGTCATGATCATGTTTAATACGCTTCGCTTGTGCAAAAAGTGTATTTTGAGTCATCATGGAAAACCCTTCTTCCATGGAATCTTGCTGATGCTCTAATACTTGCCGCTGTTCGTCTTCATCTTCAAAACGCAGTTCATCGTCGCCTTCTTCTTCCTCGCCCAATTCTTCTCTGCGAGCTGCGTTATTGATCTCTGCTACAGCTTGGGCGAGATCTGCTTTATCTTGCGGCATCCAGTCTTGATCTTCTTCGTCCTCACGTTGGTCATACTCTTGCTCGTCCAAAGGACGCTGCCCATAACTGCTTAAATTTACACCACGCGGACGTTCATTGCCGTCTTCAGTAACCTCGCGGGTATCGGCCACAGTAATCCAATATTCCTGCGCATTCATGTCGACATGCACAACAATCGCTTCACGCTTCATGACAGCATGGGCCATAGCAGCACGTCCATACCCCATTAAATGCCTCGCCTCGTTTTCGTGCTCGGTCATCGTGAGGACTGTCAACAAATTGGGCGCTGCCGTCATTGCCATGATAGCAATCAACAGCAATACCACCATCAATTCGATGAGGGTAAAACCGCTACGACTATGGAGCCGGGCCGCTCGCATATCAAAGACCTAGTCTTCGTCGCCCGAAAGATTGTTCGAGTTAATGTCTGCATTAACTCCAGTACCGCCAGATTTCCCATCTTCACCATAAGATATTATGGTGTAGTTATTCCCACCTTCATGGGTATAGACATAATCATTGCCCCATGGATCTTTGGGAATGGTGTTGGTGTTTAGAAATTTCTTTTTGGAATTATTGACCAATGCATTCAGCCCTTCATCCGTACTAGGCATTTTCTTGAACGCTATTTTGTAGCCGACCAATGCCGTTTCAAAGTTTTTTATTTCCGCTTTGGCTTTGGTCACATTTCCTTCATCCAAGGCATCAAACATTTGAACACCCACGGCCGTAGCCAGCATGGCAATAATGGCAATCACTACCATCAGTTCAATCAACGAGAAACCTGCCGTTGCATATTTTCGATTGGATTGTAGTTTCATTCGCTTAATTCGATCTGTATTCATTACGATTCTCCTTCGTCAGAAAATTTCTATTGTATGCTTGAGCTCATATCCAAAATTGGCATCAAAATCGACATCACTAGAACGCCAACAAAAAGCCCCATTACGATAATAATTACCGGTTCAAGTAAACTCACCAATGCATCGATGGTGACCTCAACATCGTCATCATAGGTGTCGGCTGTTTGCTTGAGCATGCTTTCTAATTCACCGCTGCGTTGGCCCAGTTCCACCATATGAATAAACATGGCCGGAAATTCACCACTCTCTTTCATGGGCGCTGATAGTCCACGGCCTCGTCGCACACTGGCCATAATGCCATCCATGGACTCTTCAATATGTTTATTGCCTATAATCGTGACAACAACATCCAAGGCATTCATCATCGTCAAACCACTTTCAAGCATGGTGCCGAGAATTCGCGCAAACCGGCCACAAATGAGCTTACGCCGCAACGGGCCAAACAAGGGCAAACGCAACAATAAGTGATCCCACGCTTTGCGCCCTTTAGGAATGGACACCCATGTTTTCCATAAAATGTAAACCAACAACACTCCACCGGCAAGCAAATACCAGTAGGTCATAATAAAATCAGTGGTCGCCATTAAGTACTCAGTCAGCTTAGGCAAGTCTTGATCGCGCTTGGTAAATAGATCGGTAATTTTTGGCATCACAACCAGGGACAGAAAACCAATTATAACCACAGCAAACACGGCCATAAATGCAGGGTACGCCATTGTCGAAACTATTTTGGCTTTTAGCTTTGCTTGGTGGTCTAAAATATCATCGAGACGAAAAAGCACTTGCTCCAGCGTACCACTGGATTCACCGGCACGAACCATATTGATATATAGTGGCGAAAAGATACGGGGATGTGCAGCCATACCATCCGCCAATCGTCCCCCCTCGATAACTTGTTCGCGAATAGCGTAAACCGTTTTTTGCAAACGCGCATTCGATGTTTGATCAATCAACGCTTTTAAAGCTTCAGCCAATGGCATACCAGCCCGCAACAGCACCGCCATTTGTCGAGTCATCAAGGTTAGGTCACGGGTGGATACACCGCCATACCCGCGACCTTTTTTAGGCGTAGATTGAGTCTCGGCTCCACTATCTTTCCCAAAACTTTCTTTAACATCGGTAGGGTACAGCTTCTGATCACGCAATTTTCGGCGAGCGGCGGCGGCAGTGTCAGCATCAATGATACCTTTCACTTTTTTGCCCGATTCGGCTAAGGCTTTATATTCAAATACGGCCATACCTTATATACCCTTCACCCGGTTGCTACTGTGGCAACTCATCCGTAAATTCATCTCGTGTAACACGCAATACTTCTTCAATGGAAGTATGCCCGGCAAATGCTTTATCGGTTCCGTCATCACGCAGACTAAACATCCCGTGCTTACGTGCTTCACGCTTAATCGCATTGGAATCCCCACCTCTTAAGGTTAACTCCTGAATAGCTGGGGTCATGGCCATCATTTCGAAAATACCGGATCGACCGGCATAGCCGCGCGTGCTGCACATATCACAGCCGACAGGGAGAAATGCTTCTTTGCCTGCGTATTGCTGCGCATGGGTCCCCAATTCATTTAATGCTTCGGCATTTGGCAGATAGCTCTGCTTACAACTAGGACACAATCGACGCACTAGGCGCTGGGCGATGATAGCTATCGTGGACGAAGTCACCAAAAATGGTTCAATGCCCATATTGATCAATCGTGTAATGGCACCCGCGGAGTCATTGGTGTGCAAAGTAGAAAACACCAAGTGGCCAGTCAATGAAGCGTGCACAGCCATCTCAGCTGTTTCTTCATCCCGTATTTCACCCACTAAAACAACATCGGGGTCTTGACGCAGTATACTGCGCAGAGCACTTGCAAACGTCAATCCAATTTTTGGACGTACTTCGATTTGGCTCACTCCTGACATTTGATACTCAACAGGATCTTCAACGGTTATCACATTGATATCCGGCGATAATACTCGTTGCAATGAAGCATACAGTGTAGTGGACTTACCAGAACCTGTAGGCCCGGTCACCAATACAATCCCGTGAGAATTTCGAATGATTTTATCCATCGTGTTATAGTCACGCGATGCCATTCCCAATTCTTCAAGACCGATCAGGAAATTTCCTTTTTCCAAAATACGCATTACAATACGCTCGCCATTTTGGATAGGGATAATAGAAACACGAATATCAATTTCTTTACCACTGAGTAATATTTTTATCCGCCCATCTTGCGGTAAACGTTGCTCAGCAATATTTAGATTCGCCATAATCTTCACCCGCGATACAACCGCGGCATGCTGCGACTTGGGCACATTAAACTTGGAATACAAAATACCGTCTACACGATAACGCACAATCACTTCACGCTCGAAGGGTTCTACATGAATATCGGATGCGCGCTCTTTGATGGCGCCAGAAATCATCAAGTTAATCAGTTTAATTATTGGTGCTTCATTGGCAAGGTCAAGCAAATCGCGATCACTAAGCTCTTCGTCTAATGAAAATACCGCTTCATCATCATCGTTCACTATAGTGTCGATCATTTCGGAAGCATTTTCGCCTTGGCTATCAAAATAGCCATCGAGCACAGACTGAATGGCCGCTTCTCGACACAACACCGGTGACACCGGCCCGTCGAGCAACATGCGCAAGTCCTCTAAGGGCAAAAGATCGACCGGATTGCGTATGGCAATTTGAAAAACCCCATCCACTTCGCAATAAGGTACCATTTCGTATTGCTTAATAAATGCAATAGGCACCTTAACGGTTAAAGAGGGTTCAATATCATCACTAATATTGAGTGAATAAGGAATATCGAACTGCTCACTGAGTGCTACCAACAAGGCTTCCTCGTCGATATACTCCAACTCCAACAACAATTCACCAATGCGCTTCTTGCGTACCTCTTGAATATCGAGTGCTTCTTGCAACTGCTCATCATTCACATGCCCCAAACGGCAAAGAATTGCACCCAACTTCATATCTTCATTTAATTCAGCCATTAGTTCACCGCATCTTCAGCAGTGGGCTCAATTTCTTCCATGTCGTTGGACTTATTAAATACATGCCCGCCATTCTCACCTGTGCGGAAGGTATCGGTAGCGCGCGTATCCTTCGAGCGAGCACGAGATTTTGATTTCGTCTTCTTGATCACGCCACCTTTTTCAAACATGGCATCCAGCTTGTAGCTGTAAAAGTCATCCATTCCCTGATTAATGACTTCTTGCATAGCATCGGTTCTAGTCACTATTCTTGGAGTCACAAGCACTACCAAATTCTGTTTAGTTCGACCATGAGAGCGCGATTTAAACAAAGTACCCAGAAGAGGAATATCCCCTAATACAGGAACCTGAGAGACACTTCGATTTTTAGTCTCACGAATCATTCCGCCAATAATCCCTGTTTGCCCATCTTGCACAACTACTTCACTGGTCACTTCCGTTTCCGCAATGGTTGCACCAGTTTCATTGGGGTCCAAACCTACTGAACTAGGAATCGCCTCAGACGAAATCACATTAATTTTCATTGTGACATAGCCACCCTCATTAATTTGAGGAGTTACATTCAATGTAATACCTACATCGCGACGGCTAATTGGACTTCTCGTGGAGAATCCGCTATTAGGATTCACATCTGATTGAGCCGAGGGGATACCAATTTCCTGACCTATAAAAATCTCCGCATCTTCCGAATTGTTGGTTGTCAGCAAATTAGGGCGAGATAAAATCTCTACATCAGTTAATGTTTCCAAAGCCCTCATTAACAACGGCACATTGGGCACCTCTGTAGATACGCCATCAAAAATCACCTCGGTAGTCCCATCAATAATCCCTACCGTTCCACCGGCGCCCGTAAATGAGCCTGCACCAGACCCTGTTAACACATTGGCAATACCGACTACATTGGACAAGCCAAAGAAACTGCTTTCATTCAACGCAGCAGCTTCAACATTCAAGCCAAAGGAATCATTCAATGTAACTTCCATAATCACCGCTTCAACACTCACTTGTTGACGAGGTGTATCCAACTGCATTATTAATTTTTCTAAGACTTCAAAATCTTGAGGAGATGCAATAATAAGCAATGCATTATTGTCCAGGTAAGGTGTTATAGTTACTTTTTTCTCGAAAGGCTGCACCTCACCATCCTGATTCCCCTTTTTAGAACTTTCCCGCGGGGTTGTGCTGGTCATTTCATTTAAGGCATCAGACACCTTCTCAGCATCCGAGTGCATCAATGCAATATAGTGCATATTGTCGCGTTCAACAGGCGTCTGAACATCTAAGCGCTCGATCAAATCGCGCACTTGCTGCATCATGTTGGGCGTCGCCACAACGATCAAAGCATTCAGACGTTCATCGGGCACCATACGCAACACTTCATCAGCATTACCTACAACGATTGGAGCCTTACTTGCCCCGGCTGGTGTACGAGAAGTACGAGCAGGCACATTACGGGGTTGTGTTTGACCAGGACGAGACCCCTGAGAGCCTCCATCGCCTGTCAACACTTCATTAAGTTGCTCTACCAACTCTTCAGCTCGTGTATATTCCAATTCGAATATTTCAGTGGCTACTTCAAATCCCGGCACATCAATGAGTGCAAGAACTTGATACATATTCTTAACCCCGTCTGCGGTATCAATCATGATTAACGTATTTGTGCTTTCAAAAACAATAGAAACGACCTCTTTAGACCCTACCGTCTTCAACACTTCAGCAGCATCTGAAGCTAAAATATACTTGGGCTGTATAATATGAATTGCATAGTTATCAAAACCGGTATGCGCTTCGCCATTGGAAACTATTGGCAGCTTTGATGCTTCGGGCGCTTGGCTTTTATAGACTTTGATTAGCTGGCCACCCAAGGTTTCTTCCATGATCCAACCGCGTGATTTAAATACCGCCTCCAATACATCAAAGGCCATTTCAGGCGGAAT
This sequence comes from uncultured bacterium, assembly GCA_938082445.1. Lineage (GTDB taxonomy): Bacteria > Hydrogenedentota > Hydrogenedentia > Hydrogenedentales > DTSJ01. Next base: position 21,407 of record CALLLL010000097.1, on the reverse strand, counting down.
CGAGTGGTGAGATATGATGGTAATCTTTTCATTGCTAAGTGCAGGATCCACTTCAAAATTTCGACCTGTCAATGCACCAATCGATGATAATATTTCCAGCAAAGGGGTATCGTCGAAATCGAGTTCAATGGGATCTTGCGGCGAACCTTCTTCCGCACGAGGACGATTACTATTTTTATCATCCGCTTGTGCAAGCAATATATCTTGCGTAAGTGTAGCAACAGAAGGTTCAACAGCCGATGCTTTTGTGCCGCTAAGCATACTCAAGCAAATACTCAGAGCAAGTACTGCACTCCATGTCGTGTTAATAAGTAAATGACGCATCATAACTCCCTGTATCCATTGGTTAACTAATCGTATTCTCTAACGCAGGCGATAAGTAGTCGTCATCGCTTCACCACCCCGTAAAAATCCAATACGGACCACCGCTGCATTTTGATATTTATTGGCCAGCGAGGCTACCTGATCCTGACTGGTAACTTTTTCACCGTTAATTGAGGTCAGTACATCGCCATTTTTAAAACCCAAATCTTTTGCTACTGGAATGGATTCGATATCTGGCGTACTTAAGCCCAGCAATTTTCCATTTTCGTCTTTTTCTTCAATAACGTCCATGGTAGAAGCGAGCTTTTCATAATCGCGGTTTAATTTTTCGACTATTTCTTTTCGATTCAGGTCCACTAGCTTTCCTGCTGTGCGGCGAACCTTTGAAGGAGCAGAACGAGCATACTTTCTCGTCGCACTAGATTTGGAATCGGCTGTAGCCGATGCCTGTGTCACACTGACAGGTCCAGTTTTTTCATTGGTAAAATTTAATTTATGTTTGAGTACTTCCATTCGTTTTGGATTTACCCGAGTATTTTCGATATGGACTTCTTTCTTACTGATTTTACGAAGGAAAACTTTACTAATCACTTCATCACCAATAAAGAACGATTTTTGACCGATATTTTTTTCCTTAATCAAAATGGTGGCACTGGAAAATGGGCTCGTTTCGCCGGCAACCAACGTTCCTTTGAGTTCCAAGCTAAGCTTTGTTTCGACTGGCGGCCCGTCAGTAGGTTCCTTCGGTTTAGCATCGGAAGGTTTAGCCGTCTTAATAGCAGCAAATTCTCCGGCTTTGCCAAACAAATTGCTCTTGATGATGCTATCGTACTGAGAACGGTCTTCTACGGGTTCATTGAGGCTAAGCACACTGGCTTCCATTTGACCTGTATTTGAACTATTGCTGGTATTGGGTGCGACCATTAAATCGCGCATAGCCGAGACAGCTATAATGATCAAAACAGCACCCAATAAGGCCTGAAGCACCATAAATCCTTGCCGAACTAACAACCCGCGTAACATAAATCAACCTTTCAATACCCTAGAAACAACCCATTTAGCCCCTATACGTGCATGGTATTATAATTAACGTGTGTCAGCTTTAAAACGTTGACGCACACCCAAATTCTCTAAATTTCACCTATTTTTCGATAAATACTCACTTTTATCACTTACTGCGCTGGCCGGATTCCCAAAACTATCCGGCGAATGTCTTCAATGTATCCATTATCAACATAAAAGGTCTCATCGCGCCCTTCAACCCAGGAAAAACGATATCTGGATTTAGCCGAAATTAAATTACCAACCTTTAATGGCCCAATCGTTTTTATACCGTCGGGGGTCACCACAGTCAATGTAAGTTCTAGAATGGGGGTATTTACACCCGTAATATCGTCGGCAGGAACAGGGCTGACGGTATTTATACCGGTATACTTGCTAAATGAATTAAGCAATGCATCCATTTCTGTAGAACTGGGCACTGCAAAACCTTTGGGTTCTTCTATAGTCCATCCCCCCAACTGTTTTAGTCGGTATTGCTGTCCATCCAATTGCATAGATACCTCTGTAACAGCGAGATTTTGGAACGTAAACAATTGTTTGTTACGGAATGTATACGGTGTTGCATGCAAATATCGATAGTTATGCGTCGGGATTTTTACGAGAGTCCCTATATCTTGGCGCGCATACAGCATGGGTGGATCAGCATCGGGCACCGGCCCGCCCAAAGCGATATTAGTACTTGGACTTCCATCGGCATATTCAAAGGTTAATACAATATTTTCGCGTTCAAGCGTAGTCGCTTCATCCGCCTCTACAAATTCGGTACCTTTAATGCCCAACATCAATGCTATATAAGCATTCACCGTTGCCTGATCCGTATCATCGTGCGCGGGGTCGGTGAGTACCCACCCTTGTCGTTTATCCAGCTCCAATCGGAAATCAGATTTGGGATCTTTATAATGTACAGCGGAGAGATTTTTGATGTGCTCTTGGGTATACAGCCGATTTTCCCGGAAATCTTCTTGGGTTTCTGGCAGCAATGACATTATGGCTGCATCAATAGTAAATATCGATGGATTCCCTTTGATGGAGGCAAAAATTCGACCGTCATCCGCCATCTCATCAATCCAACCCAATTGGATCGTTTGTGAATTGCCTGACTCCGCATTTGTAATTGTCAGCTCAGCCCAAGTTGCAGGGCCTAAACCATAGTCTTCAAGTGCACCGGGATCATCAATATAACTATCTCCATGTAACTCAAGAATTCGATTCAGTAACATCACCACCTTCGGGGAGAAGGCCCGTACTTGAATCGGCTCAGTATAATTCCACTTGGAGCCTTGCTTGCTAAAGGTTATATCAAGCCCTTCACTATTTTCGACAGCATTGGTCGGATCCTCGACAGGTGTCCGTACAAACTTAATCGTTTCGATATTAATGCCCTCGACATCGGGAAACACTCGGGTATCACGCACATCTTTCAATGACCGGTATAAATACTCGGCCATTTTCGAAGGCAATAAAAATATTTTATCGTCCCCTATGCGTTGAGCATATCGGTTGTTCTGGGTAGGATCGAGATCACCAATGTTTAGCTGGATAAGTTCTTTCGACTCAGTTTCGATTATGAGTTTTAAAGGAGGCTCTTCCAATCCATAGATAGATAAATCTTCAGGCGCTTCCTCAATTTCCATTTCATTGGTGAGAAGTGTCACGACTTTCGCCAACTCTTCCCACACCAAGTAATTGGCAGGCACATGTTCAAGAGGCGCACTCATCGACCACTCTGTACCTTCAGTTCGCGTAGCCTCAAAAGCGTCTTGTTCTTCAGTATCTATAGACAATCGAATGATGGATGATTTTTCAAAATCGAAAATTTTCTTCGCATTAAAGACTTTTACGCGTTGACTTCCTTCGAAGCTCCCCACAAAGAAATAGCTCGCCACCAACGCGATACTTACAGCAACATATATCCAAGTTGAACGCGTATTCATTATTGATACCTCCTGCGGAACAGGAAAGTACCCAGGCCGACAATCACAACCAGTTGCAACGTGCCCAATACTGAAAGCCAAACAATCGCGCGTTGCTCACCCATACTCAAATGTAAAACCGCTTCACCGGCCTTTGGACGAATCGCAATCAAATCAGAATTTTCAGTCAACCAAGCAATGGTGTTTAATAATAAGTCTGTATTGTATCCAATACCGATATTTTTATTGGAAGCCAAATCGGAGTCTCCGATAACTACTATACGTCCATCTTGAGAACGGCTACCGGACATAGTGGCCCGATCCGATTTCACCGTAACTGCGACAGCAACTGAATTAGGCCCTTTCAATTCAAAGCCATCCTGACTGGGCGAAAGGCCTTGCATAATTCCTTCGATATCAGTCTCACCCCAAGTATCAGGCGTCGTACGCAATAACGTAGTCCCCACAATACCCTCAGGCGGTATTGCATCCAATGTCACCGAACGCGCAAGGTTCATTTGCATGTTTACATCTATGGTGCGTGTGATGGGGTGAGTAGCATGAAAGCTTCCTCGAAATTCGACCCCACTAGGATCATTATCCACATAGCCCTCAATGGGTAAGGAGGCAAAGTCGGTTGCGAACATTACATTAAAGCCTTCCATTAAAGGCGAGGCGATAAGATCTTCACGCACATCAATCCCAAATCGGCTTTTTAACCAAGGCCGCAAACGCTCCTGTTGCGGAGCATTTTTATCCCGCACACTGGGCTCAAGCAAACACAGTATACGTCCGCCTTCGGCCATGTACTGATTTAAAGCATTAATTTCGTATGGCTTTAAATCTTCTTTATAATTATTAATCACCAATACCGAACAGTCTTCCGGAATCGTAGGATTCTGAGAAGTGATGAGCAGCTTCCCTACTTCATATGCTTCACGCATAAGCACATTATGCTTAAACAAGTGCCCACCAATTTCAGGGTCTTCAAGTTCTATATCTCGCCCACCGTGTCCATCAAGGAAATATACTTTCTGTAAATCTTTACGCGACACATTGATTAGCGTATTGGTGAAATCACGCTCTTCAAGGCGTGATGTCACTTTTGTTAATGGAATTTCTTTTTGCTTTTCCCCGGACTTAAGGACTACCGCCCCTACATTTTTTACACGTAAAATACTCAAGGCTTGTGTTTGCATTACATCTTTCTGAGGATCAAGTACGGTGATATTCATCTTGTCGCTAAATTGCTGGCAACGTTCTAAAAAGCGCAAAGTCTTATTTTGTGCCAAAACCACACTGCTGTCACCAGACTTCACAAAAATGCAATATGCTTCCACAGGCTCAGTTAAACTTTGCAATACTTGCTTTGTCTGTGGAGCCAACTCCTGACGTCCTTCTTGAGTTAAGTCCCAAGATAAGTCCGTACGCTTTACAAAGGCATATAAGGTGACCACGATCACCAATACGGCGACACTTGCAATCACAGCATTTAAGCCATAAGGTGTACTGCCTTGAGAGTCTTTGCGCACCACCCCAATGAGATACAACACTAGCCACACACAGCCCAATCCAACTGAGGTGATTAATGCAATCAACACCTTCGAGGTAAACATGGATTCGTTCAAAATCATCAGGTTTAGCCCAGTAGCCAAAGCGACAACGGCTGCAATACCTATGACTATCGTTAATCCACGCATAACTAATTCCTCCATTTCCGCATTTCAAGCGAGCGGAAAGTCAGGAACATAAAAAAGGCTATAAAAAGGAGATAATACGCTACATCAACCGGCTGAAATATTCCCTGAGCCATTTGCCGCGCATGCGCATCGATAGGCAATTCTTTGGCAATGGCTAGAATAATCTCATACCCTGTATTGAAATAGCTCTGTATATTCACTGGCCAATCTTCAGGAATAGGAATGGTCTCTGGAATATCACCGGACATGTAACCAAGCATAAACAAGGCAAAATAGATCGCAAAAGTAACCGTGGCCGCAGTCATTTGAGATTGGCACATGGAGGACACAAAAAGTCCCATACTTAAAAACGCTGCGCCCATCAAGAAGAAGGCGAGCAATCCAAATAGCAGCACTTCAACCTCAACATCTACAAAATGATACACAATTGCTAGATTGACACTCGCTGTAAGCATCATCAATAAGAGCATGCCCAATGAGGCCAAGTATTTTCCAAAAATAATATCCCGATCACGCAATGGATGCGTGAGCAACATCTCGATGGTGCCCTGATTGCGTTCTTCAGCAAGCAATCGCATAGTGATCAACGGACCAATAAACATCATCATTAATCCACAATACACCAGATACTCTCCCAAGAACATTTCCTCAAAAACTGGTACTGATGGAAGATCGTATTGTGCAGGTGTTTGCGTCATGTAGCTATATAGAATAAACGAGAAGGCAAAACCCAAACCCGAAATAAGTGCAAAAGTACTCAGAACAACATAGCCCACAGGGGTGGCGAAATATGATTTAAACTCACGTTTGCCAATAATCCAAATACTAGTCATGACTAACCTCCTGATCACTGGAGATTGCATCGATAAAGAGGTCTTCTAGAGTACGTGATTTTTGTTCTACCCGCTGCACATCAATGCCTGCTTGCACAAGAACTCGGATTAGTTCAGGGTTTACATCTTTAGGCTGAATTTCATTTTTATATTGAAGTGTAAACTGCTGCCCAGCGCTCACCACAGACTCTATGGATTCATCCTTATCCAAAATGCCACGTATGGTCCCTTCTGCCCCACCTAAATGCATCGTAACTTTATGGGTATTGTCTAAAGCATCAATACGGTTCCGCGCCACGATGCGCCCTTGATGCAGTATCAATACTCGGTCGCAAATCATAGAAACTTCAGGCAATATATGCGTACTCAATAAAACAGTATGTTCTTTAGCCAAGTCTTTAATCATTTGACGAATTCCCACAATTTGCTTGGGGTCCAAGCCTACCGTAGGTTCATCCAATACCAATACAGCAGGATTGCCCAGTAATGCTTGAGCAAGCCCCACACGCTGACGGTAACCTTTAGACAAATTCCGTATAATGCGCGATTGCATATGCGTCAACCCGCAACGATCAAGCACATCGGCTACAGCACTTTTACGCTTAGAGCGTGTGATGCCTTTAATCTCAGCAACATAGTTGAGGTATCCCGTGACCACCATCTCCAAATACAGCGGAACACTTTCAGGAAGGTATCCTACGCGTTTTTTTACGTCTAATGGGTGGGTATGAACATCAAATCCGGCGACTTTCGCCGTGCCTTGAGTCGCAGGATGGTAGCCGGTCAGGATCCGCATACTGGTGGTTTTACCTGCACCATTGGGTCCTAAAAAACCGACAATTTCCCCTTGTTCGATCTCAAAGGAAATGCCTCGGACAGCCTGATAACTGCCATAAGCTTTTGTTAAATTCTGAACATCAATCATACGAATGTGTACGTTTTCACGAGCAAGTAAAGCGTGTGAAAAATATTCTCCCAAATAGGATATTTTTTCCGAATTGCGGTGCGAACCTTAGCCCTGCGCACCGCTTCTAACAAGTCATAAGTCTAAACAATGCAAGGGACTAAGCGCAAATTGTCCGGAAAACTCTTGACTGGCACATAATTTGCCTCTAACTCTTTATATAGCAAGGATTTTAACGTATAGAAAGGATTCTATTATGGTTGTAAAATGTTGTGTTTGCCAAAAAATTAGGACAAAAAGAGGTTAGAAACGAGGCTCAGCACCAATTCGCTCAGTAAGTCATAGTTATTGCCCAGTATGCCATGTGAGAGCTCGGATTTTATTCAAACGTGAACAAAAAGAAGCCCTAAGCACCAAATAGATTATTCAGCGCACTCATCACAGCGCCCATACAAAATAACTTCATGGGCATCCAAGGTAAAGCCTTTGGGGGTAAACGCTGAAAAATCAGACGGACATCCATCTACATCGAAGACTTTTTTACACTTTCGACAATAGAAATGATGGTGGTGGTGCAAACCAGCCACTTCATAGCGTGAAGGCTCAGCAGGAATTTCCACAGGAACCAAAAAACCATCCTCCAATAACTTATTGATGGCTCGATACACAGTCGCTGTACCAATATTTTCAACTTGGACACGCGCAAGTTTGGCCACCTCACTGGCCGAAAGAGGGCGCCCAGCTTCTTGCAGGACTTCTTTAATAATTTGACGTTGTTTGGTTTTACGGATTTCAGCCACGATGCATCTCTTAGCGTTTTTCACAAAAGTACTGTGTTGATATAGTACTACAGGATTGAATTGGAACACCAGCTTGATGAGAAGAGGTTCTCAGAAACGCCTAGAACAACTGCTTACGCAGCATTTCCACTTCGGATTCCAAGCGCTGCATATCACGAAGAGCACGTACTTTCTGCTCAAGAGCACGTGGTAATTCTTCATGGCGCACTTTATTCCACTCCGCTTCCAGATGATTCATTTCATCTTGTAGACGGTCGCGTTCTGCCGCTGTTTCTATACGTTGCACTTCACGCTCATCGCTAAGGCCAGATAAAGATTCGTATCGTTTTTCCAGATTTTTCTGCGAACGATGGTTTTTCTTTAGCTCATTACCCAGGTCTTCGATTTGAGCCGTATGCTGATCGATGGTGTTATTGGCTTTGGCCAATTGATCTTGTGATTTCTCTAAGGACTGCTGCAAGCTTTCCATTTGTTTCGCTTGTTGCTTGATGGTTTTTTGCGCAGATGCCTCCTGCTTAGTCATTTGGCGCAGGTCAATTGTCAGCCCCTCCACACGGTCTCGTAAATTATCCGTCGACTCCGTTAACACCGTAACCTGCTCTGTACGCAAATTAATATCTTGAGTTAAGTAGGCAATGTTACCCCGCAAAGTTGCTTCAAGCTCCCCTTGCTCTTCCAATTCGATTTCACGCGCAGCCAACTTCGCTTGCGTCACATCAAGTTCACCTTGAGTTTGCTCTTGCAGAATATCCAGCGCAGACTTATCCGATTCCAGACTTTTATGCTGTTGCTGTAACTGCTCTAAGTACTGTTGAGTTTGCTCCAATTGTGCAGTGGTGTCACTCAAAGACTGATGTGTACCACGCAATTGCGCTTCGGTAGTACGCAATTCATCTTTCACTTGGTTGTGGCTCGACTCAAGTTCATCTTTAAAGGTTTGTAAGTGTACATGCGTTTTCGACAATTCATTGTATTGACGACGCGAAGTTTTTAACTCACTATACGTTTCGGTAAGAGTGTGCTCGGTATCGGCCAATTCAGACTGCGTGGATTCCAATTCAGCGGTCGTTTTCGAATGCTCGGTACGCAGAGATTGTATTTCGCTTTGTGAATGCTTTAAGGCTTCTTTCTCATCGAATAAATGCTGACTCATGCCATCAAGTTGCTGTGTCAATGCCAGTATAGAATCGGTATGCGATTCAAGATCACCTTCTAAATTCTCTTTTTCTTTAAGCAATTCCATAATGGTGGCTTCGAGTGATTCACGGCATTTCGTCTCACTACTCAATTCTTCATCTACAGACGCTTTAGCTGTTGTAATCATTTCAAGCATGTCTGAAGTTTTTGTCAACTCAGCTTTCAACGCATCGCGATTTAAAATCAATTCATTGCGTTCGGAGGTTGTAGATTCATGCTTAGGAATAAGATCGCTAAGTGCGGTACTTGCTTCAGCATGGGCAGCCTCCAAAGCTTGCTGCTCAGCCTGTAGGGCATCATGCTGCATGGTCAATGACGCCAAATGCCGATTCGCCACATCTAGATCACTGCTCGTGGAGGATAGCTTACTGTCTGTCTCAGCCAACTGCTCTCGCGTGGCTTCCAACGATTTCAAAAGCTCATCGCGCTCAGATTCCAAGGCATCGAATTCATTGCGTAATGCATCATGCACGCCGTGCAAGGCATCCAAATCCGTTTTGGTGTTGTTTAAATGGACTCGTGTAGCCGCCAACTCTTCACGTGTAGTACGCTCTGCCATTTGCGACTGAACATTCGTTTCCAGCAATGTTTCGTACGATTCATTCAATTCTTTTAGGTCAGTCTCAACGCCCTGCAATTGTGATTGCGTATTACTGAGTAAATCTTGCGTGGTGCTTTGCTCAAGTTCCACTTGCACTTTAGATTCAACCAAGGCTTCATGTGATTCTTGAAGCGCCGCTAAGTGGCCTTTTAGTTCTTCAATGGAAGCTCGCTGTGTTTCCATTTCATCAGCATCTTGTTCACCACGCTTCTCGAGGTGACTTTTATCATGCATGAGAGCATCATAGGAAGCTTGCATCTCACTTAAAGAATTCTCGGTTGATTTTAATTCATCCTGAACACTCAACAAATCGCTGGATGTAGATGTTTGCGTTTCTTCTAATTGTGCATGGCGCGCTACAGCTTCTGCATATTGCGCTTCTAAATTGACATGCTCGGCCTCAAGTGATTCCAAGGAAGCTTGAGTTGACGCCAGCTCTTCAAGTGTCGCAGCTTGCTTCTCCTTTAATTCCGCATGCTGTGCTTCTAAGCTTGCAAATCGTTCCAGGCCGGAAGCATGCTCGGCCTCCAATGCACTGCGTTCTGCAGTCATCGCTTCGAGTTTCGATTGTGTTGAACTCAATTCTTCTATAGTTACAGAATGATCATCAGTCAATGCTGCATGCTGCTGACCCAATTGTGTGAAATCTATTTCCAAGGCATCTAAAGACGCTTCGGTATCGGACAGTGATTTACGCGTTGCTCCCAATTCTTCATTGGCAGACTGATACTCCGTCGACAAAGAAGTCAATTGTCCTTGCAATGCTTCACGTGCAGACACCACATCGACAAGCTCATTTTTCAATTCGGTTAATTCGTGTCGGGTTTCAACCAATTCTTTATCAGCTGCCCCAAGTTGCGAATGGGACTCTTCCAAACGCGCATGTTCTTTTTGCAGCATCGCCCATTTTTCTTCTACATCGCTTAAGGATTGCTGCGTTTCGCTCAATTCACCCTTGTTTTTGGCGAGCATATCCTCATTCATATTCAAAGCATCGTGGGTGTCCACCAAAATTTTCTCGGTATTGCCCAGGGCTTCTTGAGTCGTATTTAATTCATTTTGGCTTGCTTCCAAGGCTTCTTCAGTGGACTGCATGGCGGTTTGCGCATACATCAACACTTCTTGGGTAGATAGTAATTCTTCTTCAGTTGTCGAAAGGATTGTCTGTGTTTCAGTCAATTCACCTTGGGTAAAAGTCAATGCATCTTCTGAGGCTGACAGTTTTTGTACGGTGTCGGCAAGTTCGGCTTGGGTGCTTTCCAATGAAGCCTTTTTCTCATCGCGTTCTTCGCGCAAGGACTCTACAGTCGCTTCCAATGCCTCGTGCTGCGCTGAACGATCAGTCAATGCACTCGTCGCTTCACTCAACTGCGCTTGTAAGGAGTTAAGTTCAAGCTGAACCTGTTCTTTATCGGCCTCAATGGTCTCACGGGCGGCCACTTGCTCAGCACCAAATGTCTGATGCATAGACAACTCTTCACGTAGAGAGTTAAGCTCTGCGCTTAATGATTCCGTATCCGTTGACTGAGCACCAAGTTGACTCATCAACTCTGCTTCACGAATTTTAAGCCCTTCAACAACCTCTTGCGCGGCCAGCACATCACCTGCCAAGGATTCCGAACGTTTTTGCTCTGTTCGCACATTTTCAAGTTGATCGGCTAAATCTTGTTTTAAGGCATCAACTTCATCACTTTGCAATTGAAGAACATCTTCAGACTCTCTCAACTTGACTTCAGCTTGTGCAAGCGCTTCAGCCACTTCACTCTGATCTTGTCCTTCCGACTTTAAGCATGTCGTCAGATCAGCCATCGTTGCTTCCGCAATTGCTAAGCGCGATAACGTTGCGATCCAACGCGATTCAGCATGAGACACCTTATGATCCACCAAAGAAAGAGCATTCGCCAATCCATCTCGTTCATCTTTGGCTTCATTAAGACGCTCACGTTGCTTGCGGTAGCGAAGGCGTTGGTTATTGCTACGCTTTTTCAGCGTGTCTAATTTTTCCTGAGCAGTTACCCACTTTTCTTGGGCCGCTTCCAATGATTCGGTCAATTCCACTTTTTCAGCACGCAAGGCATCTAAATCGCCCGATGCATCTACTTTCGTAGCTTGAATAGATTCATATTGCGCAATAAGTGCTGCTTCATTTTCAAGTTGCGCTTGATGCTTGGCTTCAAGTTCATCGTATCGTGATTCCAATTCCTTGGTCACATTAACTTGCTCAGTTAAAGATTCTTGCAATTCTTGACTCAGCGAACGTTCCATCTCGAGCAAGCGAGTATGTTCAGATAGATCTTCACGAATAGAATCAGACTCACTCAGCAGTGTTTCTTTTTCTTCGCGCAAGGATTCAGTGTGCTGATTCAGTTCGTCTATAGATGTTTCAGCGGCGACCAACTCATTTTGAACCGTAGACAATTCTTCTTGCGCACTAGCTAAATTGCTTTGCGCATTGGCCAGATCGGCTTCGTACTTTTGCACATGATTTTGCTGCTCAAGCAATTGCTCTTCCATAGAAAGACGCTCGGCCTCATTGACCGATTGCAATTCTTCCTTCAAGCGCTCTGCCATATTCTCAACCGTTTGCAGGTTGGTTTTGGCGGCACGAATACCCTCTTCTAAGTCGCTCACACGTTGATCTTTTTCTTTAATCAACGCCTCGGCTTCGTCACGACGCTCCAGCAAAGTAAATACATTTTGAGTCAGGCTATTTTGTTCTTGTTCCCAAGTAACACGCTGCTTTTCATAGTTGGATATACTTTGTTGAGCCTTAGCAAAGTCGGACTGCAACAGACTGAGTTGCTCGCTGAGCCCTGCTTGTTTCTCATCAGAACGTTCAGCGGATTGATCGGTGGAGTCAAGTACTTCTTGAAGTGCAGACAAATCACGTTCGAGATCTGCATTTTTTCGGAAAGCTGCACTCAGGGTTTCGTCACGCTCTTGCATGACTGTGTGAAGACGTTCTATTTCCAACTCAGCATCTTGTAAACGCTGACTATCTACTGCGGGAACTGTAATTTCTTTTTTCTCTTCTTCACCTTCTTTAGGAACAACACGAAGCTGGGGAGTTTTTTGATAAAACATGCTGAATTGGAGATCGGACACATCTTGTCCCACCTCAGTCAGCAAACCTTCCAACTCAACATTTTTGGTGTACGCCATTTGCAATGCACGCTCTTTGTCCACCAATTGTTTTTTCAATAATTGAATACGTTGATCGGCAGCAGCTTCACGCTTACGGTAATCAGCAAATTCCGCTTCTACTTTTTGCTGTATGTTTTGCAATTTAGCACCAAGTGCATCATTATCTTGTGCATTGACCACAGGAAATAAAATACTGGGTGTTTTTTTACCCGTCGTTTTTGGTGCGTTGCCTACGACTAATGCTTTTCGGGCATCCAGAAAATCGATGGTCTGTTGAATACGCGGCGATTCACTTAGCGTAGACAAATAGCCAATAAGTTCATAGGCTTCTTCAAAGCGGTTAAGCTTCCCCAAACAAAATGCACGGGTAGTTTGAATACCGATGTTGTCCGGCAAAGTCTCTGTGAGTCTTTCCAGAATCGATAAGGCGTGTTCGTCCTGTTCAGCCTTTAAAAGGCGAGACGCTTCCCCCGCTAGTTGTTGGTGTTCCGCTTGTGTCATTTGCGATCTATATCCCCCCACAGGAACAAGTTCCTGGGCACGGTCAATTTCCGTCAATTAGTACCCTATCATGATAACAAAATTGAAGCCAATAGGGTAGTAAAAAGGGGTGTAAATTACTATTTACACTGCAACTACGGGGACGGGGAGCACATACCAGTACACGGCACAAAAATGACAAAAGGATCCACCCATCACAAAGAGATGCCAGATGGCATGATTGTATGGAAGACGATGCCACAAATAAAAAATCACACCGGAAGTATACAGAAGCCCTCCGACAGTCAACCATACGATTGCGCCTGTAGGTGCAGCCTCTATGAGAGGTTTGATGGCAAAAATGACCAGCCAGCCCATGCCAACATAAATTCCAGTGGATACTAGATTGAAGCGTTTGACGAAGAAGATTTTGAATATAATCCCGCACAGTGCCAGTGACCAAGTCAGAATTAGAAAGGTCTTGGTAAGTATCCCCTCGAAATATACGAGTGTAAAGGGTGTATAACTTCCCGCGATCAGCAAATAAATGCTGGAATGGTCTAATATCCGAAAAACGTGTTTGGTTTGGGGGTGTTGGAAGAGATGATAAAGGGTCGACATCAAATATAAAAGCAGCAACGATGCACCAAAAATGGAAACGGCTGCGATAAGACCCGCCTCATGCTCCCGAACTGCATACCGAACCATCAAACAGAGCCCAACAAGGCTGAGAATTGCTCCAATGCCGTGGGTTAGCATATTGGCAAATTCTTCCCGTTGGGTGGGAGTATATCCTTTGTGCTCTATGGAGTGCTCTTGGCTCACTGACGATCCTTCATTCTTGGTTTGAGGAAGTATATCAGGTATATCGACAGTGTGCATCTTTATCACTAGATACCTATCGATTTATCTACTGGAAATACCTATTCCAGATACGTATAATGCGCCAATACTATCAATCATTTGTGTTCCTATCACCCTTTTGAAAGGTTTTCCCCATGTCATTTGAGCAAGTCGAAGTGGTTCGCGATGTCACGCGTGGCCAATTTAAGCACGTATTATTTGATTTCGACGGCACAATTAGCCTCTTGCGTGAAGGCTGGCAGGGCATCATGCATCCTTTAATGGTAGAAATGATCTGCGGGGACACCGAGCCGACTGAAGCCATTGCCCAACGTTCGACTGATTTCATTGATGAAACCACAGGGATTCAGACGATTTTGCAAATGGAAGGTTTGGTCGATATCGTTAAAGAGTATGGTTTAGTCCCTGAAGACCAAATTCTGGATGCCCAAGGATACAAGAAAATCTACAATGACCGATTGATGGTTCCAGTCAATGAACGCTTAGCGCAATTGGAAAGCGGTCAAAAAACTCAAGAAGATTTCTGCGTAATCGGTTCACGAGATTTTGTAGCCAAAGTAGCTGAGCAAGGCCCAGAGCTATATATCTTCAGTGGCACAAACCAAGATGACGTACGCAACGAAGCAAATAAATTGGGCGTAGACCATCACTTCAGTGACATCTGGGGCGCTCTACGCACCATAAAAGAATTTTCCAAAGAAAAAATCCTCACCGAAATGATCGAAAAACACGATCTGCACGGCCCTGAAGTATTGATCATAGGGGATGGACCTGTAGAAATCCGCTTAGCCCACGAAAACGGATGTGTATCCATCGGTGTAGCGTCAGACGAAGTGAACGGCGGGCTTGATGCGAGTAAACGCGATCGCCTACTCAAGGTCGGTGCTGACTTTATCGTACCCGACTTCACCGAAGCAGATGCTTTAGTTGAGTACTTATTCAACGCCTAGTTATTCCGGAATCAGCGCTAAGCCAATTTCGTTGTTCAACTCATAGCCTGGGAGAGTTGGTTGGTAACATTGCTCAGTTTCACTGTACTGAATAAGTCCGCGCAGCACTAAATCACTCAGTGCTGGACCGAAGTCATCTTGAAGATGACTTCCAAACCGACCATGATAATACGATTCTTTAATGCCTTCCTGCGTCCGGAAATGCTGGATCAAAGTTTCCAGCTTACTATCGGCCAATCCAACTTTTTCTTCAATGCGGTCAACCCCCGGCGACTTCAAGTAAGCATTAATACTTCGTTGATTGGTGATTCGTACATCATTTAGATAAGACACTGCTCCGGGTCCGAATCCTGCATATTGCTCATTGCGCCAGTACACTTTGTTATGACTGGATTCGAATCCGGGTAAGGCAAAGTTGGATACTTCATAGTGATTATAATCAGCCAGCCAGTCATGCGTTTGCCGATACTGCTCCAACGCGATATCATCGTCTAAAGCTTGATGACGTTGTTGCCAAAAAGGCGTGTTTTCTTCATAAGTTAAGCCATATGCGGAAATGTGTTGTGGCCCATAATCGAGTGCTGTATGCACCGAAGCCTCCCAGGTATCCGCAGGCTTTGCCCCGAAAATTAAATCTAGACTCCAATTATCATACTCTTTTGCGATGAGTTCACAGGCTTGATGCGCTTTACGCGCGTCATGATTGCGACCCAAAAACGTTAATACTGAATCGTCAAAACTTTGTACCCCCAAGCTAAGTCGATTAACCCCCACGCTCTTCCATACTTCTAACTGTTCAGTTGTCACATCATCGGGGTTTACTTCTATAGTGACTTCCGATTCCAGTAAGTTAAAACATTGCCCCAAGTGTTTGAATATGTGCTCCATACCCACTGGGCTCAATAGAGAAGGTGTGCCGCCACCGAAAAAAATACTGGCTATATTCTTGGGCCCCTCATAGTGTTGGAACTCCAAACATAGCGCACTTACAAAATCATCGGGCACATCTCCAGCACTTCGCTTTTTCACAAAGTCACAATACGGACACAGCACTCGGCAATAAGGAATGTGGATATAGATGCCGATGGAAGGTTCCACAGCTAATCCTGAAAATTAATCATCGACATCTGGCCGCGATGGTATGCACTATGCAACGTCACAATCCGTATCGCATTGTCTACCGTCTTGAAACGTTCCTGAATGCGCTCCGGAGCACCACCGCGCATGGGACCAGCAAACACCTCATCACTCAAGGTCGGCACCGTATCAACACAATACTGCGTTACGGCAGTATACGCTTCAACTACCTCGTCCCAGTTTGGATAAAAATCCTTGTCGGGTCGTGGAGCCACTCCGCCACCAAAATCAGGCGAAAATTTCTCGCGCCACTCTTTGGGCATCAACGATGTCCCTTCACAGCACCACTTATTGATTAATAAATTATTTGTATTGGCTATATGACCCAATAACCAAAGCGGATGCGCCTTCTCTTCACGCCATTGCTTATAGTATTTAGCCGGATCAATCGTCTTAGCAACAGACAACACCGTATTCATTTCCAATTCAATAAGTTGGGCATAGGCATCTTGTGCACGTGGCATGATAATTTCCTTATTCGCTTAGTTGAAGGGCAGATAATTGGCCTCGGTGGTAAGCACTGTGTTGAATTACCACACGCAAGGTATTGTCGACCGTCTTGAAATATTCACGAAGCATCTCAGGAAAGTTTTCCCCCAACTCACTATTCAATGCTTCATCACTGAGATTGCGTATACCTTCAGCGCAGGCTGCAGAAATCACCTTAAACTGTTCGGTAATTTCTTCCCATGTAGGATAAAAATCTGCATCGGGTCGTGGCAAATCACCCCCGATAAAATCCGGAGAGAATTTAGTTCCCCATTCCTTTGGCAACAAGTTTTCTCCACCACAACAGAATATATGTATCATGGTATTGTTGGCCCCTAGGATGTGCCCAAACAACCAAAGCGGATGTGCTTTATCTTTCGCAAGTTGTTTAAAAAAAATCGAAGGATCAATATTTTGCACCAGATTCAGAACTTCATTGCTTTCTTGTTCGAAAAACTGGGCATACACTTCTTGATTACTGGGCATGACTCGGACTCCTGTAGTTAGCAAACCTGTAAATATTATAAACCGAAAAGGCTCTTGGCAAAGTCTTCGGAAAACGGTTTCCCAACTTCGTAGCCACGAATCCATTCGCCGTCAATAACCAAGTAGGGCACACCAAGCTTTCCTGTTTGGGCTTCAAGTTCTTCACCATACGCAAGGTTTTCACGAATATCGCGCAAAGTATAGTTCACATTATGGGCGTCCATAAAGGCTTTGAGGTGCTGACAATCGCCGCATAATGCAGCTGAGTATAAAATTATTTCTTGGCTCATTGGTGCTCTCCTATTTAGATGGTCTATAATTATAGCCAAACCACCGAGTTTAAACCAATCACCGAGAGCACCCATGATAAACGATTCCACCGTTGAAGCCTTTGAAAGTTCAGGAGGCGTTAAAGTCTATAGAATGCCCGTTGAGGCCTTTCCTGACCACATCACCAATTGCTATTTGGTGCTGGACGACACCATTACTTTGCTGGATACTGGATCGGGCTGGGATCAGTCTAACCAAGACCTCTTAAAGTGCTTCGAAGTTCTGCGCTCGAAGTTTAATGAGAAACTTTCCCTGAAAGATATCCAACGCGTCATCTTAACGCACGGGCATATTGATCACTTCGGAGGGGTTAACTGGGTTGTGGAAGAAACCGGTGCGGAGTTGGGCATTCACGAACTGGATGCGAGTGTCATACAACATTTTAACGAACGACTGTTGAGCTCCACTCACGGCTTACGGCATTTCCTAAATCATTCAGGGATGAGCAGACACACGGTTGACACATTACTGCACATGAATAAATGGTCCAAAGATACCTTCCATGCGCGCAATGTAGATTTTACTTTTCATGAAGGACAAATCTTAGACACCCCTCTCGTGTCCTACCATACACCCGGTCATTGTCCAGGCCAAGTGTGCATGCAACTCCATGACATTCTATTCACAGCTGACCATGTCCTCTCGCGTATAACACCCAACCAAGCCCCCGAGTCCATCACGCGCAACATGGGCGTAGGACATTACATGGAATCTCTCGAAAAGGTGCGCAAATTGGAAGGCATTCGTATTGGTTTAGGCGGTCATGAATTGGCCATGGAAAATTTAAGCGAACGCATCGATGATAGTATTTCGTTTCACGAGGGTCGCTTAGAAAAAACCTACAATCTATTGGATGAGCCCAAGACTATTAATGAGGTATCTTTGGGACTGTTTGGCAAACGCGAGGACTACCATGTGCTTCTCGCCATGCTTGAAGCCGGAGCACACTTGGAATACCTCTATGAGCGTGGCCGTTTGGTCATCGTGAATATCGAAGAAATGGAAGACGACCCTGATTTAGCCCCCCTCTATCGCCAAGCAGACTAAGTGTTATTCAGGCGCCCAAGCCGGTTGGATTATAGTTGTATGCGTCAGGTGTGTGAGAAATTTTTCTTGCGCACCAACCAATGCCAATTCACTCAAGGCAATCAAATGGCCTTGCTTTGCGTAAGTATGTCTGATGCGTCCGCGAAGTGCCACAGGGTCCCCATCCATGGGCAAAGCATGATAGCGCACATCACTAGCGATATGAATCCATGGATCGATATTTAGATTCTTGTAGAGAACCTGGTTTGCTTTTAATAAAATTTGGGCCGGATGATAGTGCGGATGATCCCCACGATACAAAGACTGCTTTGCATCAATATCGTTTAAAAACGTAGCATGTTCACCCTCTGGACTGCTGAGATCGATTGTGAATTCCATGGTACCCAAAGGACAGTCATTGGGGATTTCCGATTTCATTGGTTTCAATCGTTCCGACTCAAGGGGCATGGGGTGCAATGGAAAATTCAAAATAGACAAAAACTCCGTATGATCTTCCGGCAACGAGGCTTCACCCAAGGCGCACATTACATCACGCTGATTATAGACACTGACCAAAATACGCACGGGGGCTAGATGTATCACTTTGGATCGTACAGTAACCGTATCCCCATCATAGATCGGCTTGATAAATTTCGCGCTCATGCTGCCGCGCTCCAACCAGTCCACTCCAAACGCTTCCGTAATAGGTGCAGTCATGTAGGCATATACTCCCACCCCAGGTACCACTTCGCCTCGGTACCCAAACCGTTGCGCAATTTCTTCTTGATGCAATGAATTGTGTACCGGATCAGCAAAATTTCGCGCCTCTACAGTGTACTCCAACAATTCCTGATTTAACTCAAAATGCATAGTACTCCCTGAATATTAGTTTCTATATTAACATAGTGTATTCTAACAAAGACTCCCTTTGTCAACTTGTCCTTATACACTTTACATTCCTTTTAGCTTGGCAAAGCACCTTAGAGGAATATAGAATAGAGCTAAGCTGTTATTTTGTAATGGTTTGGATAATTCACGAAAGGTCAGTATGTCCAATAAATCTTCTGATAATACCGCCAGTCGAAGGGACTTTTTCCGGAATCTCTTTAGCGATCCCAGTAAAAAGCCTGTTCAGGACTCTGATGCTGTGGCAGCTATGAAACGACGAGCAAGCGTGTTGGCCTTGCGCTATGGACAAAATGACGCTGATCTGACCCAAATTGGCGTGGAAGAACCTAAGCAATTGGGCGAAAACCATTTATATGAAGTAAAAATTAAAGGCTACACGCCCAATGATGTCTCCACCAGCATGGTGCTCCATGTGGACATCGCCAAAGGGATCGCCCGAATTCCAGAACCCGATCCCGATAACGAAATCGAATTTGACACCGAAGATTAATCAAAGGAACCCATTTTGAGCCACATGACCTGCCCCCAATGCGGAGCTGCATTGAATATTGATGTACTTACCCGTGAGCCCCGACCCTGCACCGCTTGTGGCGCGACGTATTCATTGGACTCATCCGAACGCCCCCAGCCCGACGTTGAGCACCAGCAAACCATCAACCGCCAAAAGTATTTCGAAATCGCTGCAGTCATGATCATGATCCTCGTCGGCTTCGGGTATTTAGCACTGAGTATCAACAATCGTGAAGCGCGTGATGCGACCGAAGCACTTTCGCATGATCTTTCTTCTATATTAAAGGCACAAGGATATGAGGCAAAAGGCACATCCGACATTCAAGGGCAACGCTTCGAGACCTTTGTACACCAAGGCGGTGTTTTACGAACAACAATTGACTTAGTCACCCTGGGTGACAATGCCACACATAACCATAATGCATTTATCATCGCCGTAAGCTTACCTGAAGGCCAAACAGTTCCTCCGGTCGCGGTCATTGAACCCGCCGTACAAGAAGCGTTTAATGCAATATCCTTACTAGGTGAAGAATTGCTTCCGCGCTCAACCCCTGGCCTCCAAAAAGCCGTGGCCACCACCGCCCCCATCAGCAATTCACCTGTCGATCACCTTAAAGGGGTTGCTCAAACAAACAGTGGTTGGAAAATAACCTACATTAATTACCGAGAAGTACAAGGCACCGAATTTGAAACTCCATTCCTTCTCTTCATTTATCAAGAGCTCAACGCAGCATCCAATAGTGACTTCGAACCTTTCCATAAGGCCTTATACAAAGCCCTCAGCGAAGGCCAGGAAATTAAGCGCGTATTTAGCGAACACAAAACAGGATCTACTGATGGACAATAAACGAGACTACATTGAAGCCATAGCCCGCATGACCGCCGAGCTAAGCACCCAAACATGGAACGATCCACATCACCTTTTCACTCCTACACTAGAAGCCATGACCCGCGATGCACAGCGTTGGCTCGATACCGAATGGAAAGCCCCAAACGGCAACACTACCCCCATCGAACGCGCCATCGTCGTCCTCACCCAAGACATGATCGTCCTCCTAGGCCACGCTCACAACAATGAAATCAACCATCCCCAACTCGACGAACTCCGAAGCCTTGCTCAACAAGCCGTAGAAAATTCGATCATCGAAGACAACGCCCACCGTGAACACTTCTCCACCACAAGCCAAGCCGAGGGCAAGACCAGTGACTAACCCCGAAGCCGAACCCTCCTCTACCGATCTCTTCATCCTTGATGATCAAAACAACCCCACTCCCATGCCCGAAGATGAATTACTCGAATGGGGCGCCTGGATGAAAGCCGCCAAAGAAAGCGGTCGTGTACAAGTCGCAGACGACCAAATCGGAGCTTTCCGCATTCGCACCCACTTTTGTGGCTGTGACCACAACTGGGAAGATGGTCCTCCTGTCCTATTTGAAACCCTCGTCACCGAAAACAACGAGCGCCGTGACCTCTACACCCAACGCTATACGAATTGGAACGATGCCGAAGCGGGTCACACTCAGGTATGCAACAACCTCTCCTAATTTACGTTCGCGGATTGCTTTTGTTGCATAGATATATTTCTTTTAATTTGCTCTTCATTTTTTCTTCGCTGTTCTTCAAGGGCCTTGCTATACACATCGCCATCGCGAAACAGAAATGGTTTACTGGTCGTAGGATCAATGGGTATCGGTAGCCCCTCCATCACTTCATCCATTGATGCAGGTGCCTCTCCATTCTCCAACGA
>CALLLL010000096.1 GCA_938082445.1 uncultured bacterium | reverse complement strand
TGCCATAGCCTGCAAAGACACCATACTCATTAACACTCCCAACAACGCATATAAACGACACATCAATCTACTCCCGGATTACTCGCTTCGTCTCGCTTCATAAAATAATATTGCCGCAGCCGCAGCCACATTTAATGAATCAATTTGCCCTTGCTGTGGAATCGCAAGATGCACGTTACACTGCTCCAACAACTCGGCCTGAATCCCTTCGCCCTCATTACCCAACACGATAACCGTGGGTGAATCAAAAGCATGGGTAGTGCAATTCACTGTTGATTTTTCAGTCGCTGCCACCAATGTCACTCCAGATTCATGCAATAATTTAGCATACTCGATTAAATCGTCCACCTGAGCAATGGGGACATGATTCACCGCACCCACCGAAGAACGCGCGACCATACTGGTCACTTCCACTTGATTGTGCGATCCAATAATGATGCCATCAATTCCCAATACCTCGGCCGAGCGTGCAATGGCGCCAAAATTAAAAGGGTCCTGAATACTATCCAACAAGACCACAATTGGCACTCGACTTGTGTCCTCACTCTGGCTCAATAAGGCTTTCAACTCAGAGGCATTGGTATACGTATACGGCAACATCTGCGCCAAATAGCCTTGATGCTCACCACTCCGACACAATTCCCGTAAACGCTCCATGGGCTCTACAGCAACGGTATATCCCAAAGCTTCCGCACGCAGTTGCGCATGCTCCAAAGCTTCTGGTTGCAATGTCTCACTCAAAAACAATTTCTTCATGGGCCAACGGCCAGCATCCAAAATTTCCAGTACTGCATGCCGTCCCCAGATCCAACTCTTCTGATGATTGCCCAGTAATTTCTTTTTATCTTTACGCTTCTTGCGCGACTGCACCATCGTGCATTCCTTCCTGCAGTAAATCCTGCGCGATGGCTTCTGCCACTTTAATTCCATCCACAGCAGCCGACATAATTCCGCCTGCATACCCCGCGCCTTCACCGGCCGGATACAATCCTTTTAAATTCACACTTTGAAAACTATGATCCCGTGAGATTCGGACAGGCGATGAACTGCGTGTTTCTACACCACTCAAAATGGCATCCGGCATGGCATATCCGCGCAATTTACGATCAAAAGCCGGAATAGCTTCACGCATAGAGTCCACTACATACCCCGGTAAACATGGACTCAGATCCGTAGGTGTTACACCGGGTTGATACGAAGGCAACACATCACCAATGTGAGTTGAGGGTCGCTGCTTCATAAAGTCTTCCAAGCGTTGAACAGGGGCAAAATAGTTCTCACCCCCCGCTTTAAATGCCTGCTCTTCCCAATAGCGCTGAAAAGACACCCCTGCAAGTGGATGTTCATCGTTAAAATCTTTGGGGCGTACATCGACCACCAACGCACTGTTGGCATTGGCTTCGTCGCGTGAATAATAACTCATTCCATTGGTCACCACATGGCCTTCTTCAGACGTTGCTGCGACCACCTGCCCTCCTGGGCACATGCAAAAGCTATAAGCACTGCGCCCACTTTTGCATTTATGCGTCAATGTATAGTCCGCCGCACCCAAAGCCGGATGTCCGGCACAGGTACCATATTGGGCTTTATCAATCACATCCTGTGGATGCTCAATCCGTGCTCCAACAGAAAAAGGCTTCGGCTCAAAATGCACGCCTTTATCGTATAACATCTCAAAGGTATCGCGCGCACTATGCCCTATCGCGAGCACTAAGTGGTTCGTGTCCACATGCTCACCCGTATCCAACACAATTCCCCGCAGGGCCCCGTCTTCAATTTCCACATCGGTCATCTGCGTTTCAAATCGAACTTCACCGCCTAAACGGACAATTTCCGCACGCAGATTCCGCACAACGCGAATGAGTTTATAGGTCCCAATATGCGGCTTAGCCAAATGCAACACTTCTTCCGGTGCACCTGCTTTAGCCATTTCTTCGAGCACTTTACGCACACGATTATTTTCATTCTTAATACGCGTGGTTAACTTTCCATCCGAGAAAGTACCTGCGCCGCCTTCACCAAACTGCACATTGGACTTCGTATTAAATTCGTTTTTACGCCAAAATTTAAACACATCTTTCGAACGTGCACGGGCTTTTTTTCCACGCTCAATCACCAAAGGCCGTAACCCCATTTGCGCCAACAACAAGCCCGCATACATTCCACATGGCCCCAAGCCTATGACCACAGGACGCGGCTTTGTTCCACTTGCTAATTTCAATCCCTGATCGGTCAATCCAGGTAAGTTAGAATCGTCCTCGAATCGTGGAGTCACAAAAGCATAATTTGTATCCGGGGAAGGTTTTAATGCTGGATTACTCAACAAAGCGTCTTCGTTAGCCACATCCACATCAATCAAATACAAGAAAAACACTTTATTGCGCTTACGCGCATCCGTAGAGCGGCGAAATACCGTGTACTCATCTACATCAGAAGCCGGCACCCCCAGAAAAGCCACAATTGCTTCCTTCAAGTCCGCCTCAGAATGGTCAAAAGGAAGCTGTAAATTGGATATTCGTAACATAGATATATTTCGCCCGTTATTCGTGTAAGACACCTACTATACACTATTTACGACGATCGAGTATAGCCACAAGCTTCGGTTGACATCACCGATTCTCTTTATCCATACTGAATATAAACAGGCTTACAACGGTAAAAGATAAAAAAGCCAACGGAGGAACTGAGGATGCAACCCAATACCAAACGCTTTATATTGCCCATCATTGTTCTCACACTGGGCATTGGCCACCTGTTAAATATCAAAGGCTTCATCCCACAAGTGGACTGGTTATGGACCGGGCTGCTTGGGGTATCTGGACTCATGCTACTCGCTTTAGGCAAGCGCGATAAAATGACCTACACCTTAGGCCCATGGCTCATTGTCGCCTCCATAAGCTCCATCTTGCGCGAAACCGATAAGCTCGACATCAAAACCGAAGCCCCGATCCTTATCATTGCCCTCGGCGCCTTCTTACTCATCAGCGAAACCCTCAAGCTCCCCACCCCCGAATACCTCAAAAATGAGGCCAAAGACGATGATTAAAAAAACATCCCCTCTAAACAACAGAGGGGATGACGACTAGGCTCAAGTTAACTTAAAGCGCTTCACGGATTTGCATGACGACGAAAAGTGCATCATCAGAGTTATCGATATTACTTTTACCCAACACGATAGATTGTTGGTTATTTATATCAATTGAAGATTCCAATTCCATACCAACATCATGGTATTCAATCTTTGATTGAATATTTTCA
Organism: uncultured bacterium; assembly: GCA_938082445.1. Lineage (GTDB taxonomy): Bacteria > Hydrogenedentota > Hydrogenedentia > Hydrogenedentales > DTSJ01. The sequence continues at coordinate 6,453 of CALLLL010000096.1, read as the reverse complement.
CCTACATTAAAATTTCTTACTCGTCCTACTTGTAAATTTAAATCTACTTTTATATCCATGGAATATTTGTTAACTGAATACTCCTCAATGTTAACCAGTCTTATCTTATAGTATGCTTTCACCAATTCACTTTTATCGAGGGATAATTTATTCAATGGAATCGCAGAAGTATGCTCCAGCCCAGTGCCCACTCGAGTACGCAAGGAAGCCGTTTCAATTAAAGAATACCCTTCATATTGAAAAGTATCTTCCAGTTGCTTCACCACTTTAGATAACTGGGATGGATATTTACCTCCACTTTTAGCTTCTGTTGCACTTAATAAATAAAAAACCACCTCAAGATTTTTCTGTATACGAAACCCTGTATCCACTTCATTGGCCAAGGCTTCAAAGACATCCAAATCACCAGCTGCCCCTTTCACCATTAACCAGTCCAAAGTTGAGGTAAAGTCAAAATCAATACCTTGATACTCATCCGGCTTAGGTACAGGGAGCACTTCATCGGAATACAGCATAATTAACTCTTCAATTTTTTCGGTTATACCATTTTTAAGTTTTATAATTCGTTTTGTTTCTGCTTGAGAAACGGAAGACTCTTTAGGCGTACCTTCAACAGCTTCTTGCCCTATGACTGATTGTGCATTTAGTCCAATCAATAGAATCCATGCAACTACACAATATTTTTTAAACATAAATCTATGCTCCTATCTAATCCCCGAACCAATAAATCACAACATCGGGGTCGTTGGTATACAGTTTCACAATTACAGAAGATTCCTCATTGGGCGCAGTTGATGCCAAGGTTAAATCTTCCATGGGTTGTGTTTCATCTACAATTTCTTCAGCAATCTTAACTTCAGGCAATGCAGGCGTTTCAATTCCTTTTGGAATGAGCACTCCAAGTACAATCAGCACAAGCGCTACCGCTGCTAGTGAATATGATTTCCACGCCTCCCAATGCTTTTTCGAGCCTGCTACCAGTTCAGGCAATATGGCCTCCTGAATACCCGACAGCAAATCCGAAGGCATCTCCAAACTATTCAATTGCTGCATATCGTCCATCATTTCGCGCATTTCACGCTGGTAGTTTTGGCACGCGTCACAGGTTTCCAGATGGGCGTGTAAATCTATAATGTGATCAGAAGATAAATCATAACTCAAATATAGGGTTATGTGTTCTCGCATCTGAATACACTTCATGACTCGTCCCTCCGTACTGCATCTCTAAACGCCTTCAACTTCACGCGCGCTCGGCTAATTTGCGAACGCACGGTTTCTTCTTTAGTCCCCATCGTCTGGGCAACATCGCGGGTACTCATTCCCTCAATGTCCCGCAGCACAATGACAGCACGTTCTTTCTCTGATAAGGTACGAAGTCCAGCCTGCAACACAGCCAAATCTTCATTAATCGATACTTGATGCTCCACACTAGACAAAGCCACCAATTGGGTATCGGCTACATACTCTATTGGTTCAGTGCGGTGGCGTTTACGTTTACGCAGTTGATCCCGGAAGGCATTCATTGAAATCGAATAAAGCCAGGGGATAAATGGTCGATTCGAATCGTACTTCGGCAAAAAACGTACCATGCGAATAAATGCTTCTTGCGTAGCATCTTGTGCATCTTCCCGTCCTCCCATCATTCGAACACAAATTCGGTAGACCGAAGAATAGTGAGCCGAAATCAACGATTCAATCGCTTCACGATCGCCTGCTTTCGCTAAAGCTATTCGTTCATCCACTTGAATTGACGGCACTCCTTTCCAAGCCTCACAGTGCGAAGCCCAATACGATGTCGTCAACGGCGCCGTTGATTCTGTAAACTCTTGACTCATATAGAGTAATTTCCTAAAGGCTTTTACTTATATATACGCAGTAAAGAATGAAAACGTTGATGCCTAATTATTCTTACCTCAGCATACGCACTATTAATAATAGGTGCAAATCAACAAAAATAGGCGTAAATTAACCAAAAAGGCCCATTTTTCTCTGAATCCCTTACTATGGTAGAATATTTAGGTACGAATTGAGTGTTTTATCAATAGCAGGTAATAGTATGAACACACTATATTCAAAAGAACTGGCCAGCACGACCGAAGCCATCGGGCAAACCCTGACCGAGGCCTTGGATGTTTTGGCGCAACATCGTTGGTGTCAATCTGACAACACCTTCAATATACGCCTATGCCTGGAAGAAGCCCTGGTCAATGCCATGGAACACGGCAATCAAGGGCAAAATGATTCCACCGTTAAAATTTGTATTGATGAGGAAGACGACACCTGCGTCATTCGCATTACCGATGAAGGCCATGGTTTTGACCCTGAAGAAACCAAAATGTCCGACTGCGAAGAATTGGGCGGTCGCGGCGTGTGTCTTATCAAAGCCTTTATGGAAGAAGTTCGCTTCGACTGTTGTGCAGGCACCCTGGAAATGGTATTCAATCGCGATACTTTTTCCAAAGTTTGCTCCTAATCTAAGCCAGACCCTAACCCCACGGAACAGTACTCATGGACGAAAAAACAATAGACGTGGATTTTTCAGTGGAAGGCGATGTCACCATCGCCACCATCACCCAATCCAATATGCTCGATGCCACCAACAGCGTCATCTTTGGCACCAAAGTAATCGATTATTTAAAAACCCACGAAGGCATTCAGCTCATCGTCAACTTCAACCATGTCAGCTATATGTCCAGCGCTGGCCTCACCGAACTGCTCCGCATAAACGAAGCCCTGCAAGCCTGGGGAGCCACCATCCGCATCTGGGGCCTCAACTGCGACATTCACAATGTCTTTTGCATCACTCACCTGGACAAGCTCTTTGTCATTCTTAAAGCCGATTCCTTAAAGCAAGCTGTGGCCCAATGCTGTCCAAGCACTGGATCACCTAACTAATGAATCTTAAATTCCGGACACGCCTCAACCTAAGCTTTGCCGCCCTCATATTGTTAATGCTTTTCCTTATGATCGGTACCGAAATGTGGAAACAAGCCTACTTTAACGACTCCGAGAACCTCCGTGATCTTGTGGAAACTTTCGACGTCACCCCCGACCAAGTCGAATCCATCATGCAAGATATCCAGCAATTCGACGAAGCCAAGATATTCCGCACCCTACACATTGTCGAAATGGTGCTCGTCATTATCGTCATCTTTATCAGCATCATCATCAGCCGAGGCCTTACCAAACCCCTCTCCGAACTCAGCCGGGGTGCTCGTCAATTTGGAGATGGCAACCTTAACTACCGCATCAATCTTCGCGGTAACGACGAATTCGGCGACCTAGGCCAGTCCTTCAACATCATGGCCATCTCCCTGCAAGAACACATGCTTGAACTGGAACGCGAAACCAGCGAACGCGAAAAACTGGAAAGTGAATACCGTGTAGCCTTTGAAATGCAACAGGCCCTGTTGCCAGAGCACCCTCCGGAGGTCCCTGGATTGGATTTAGCCGGTTGGAGCCAGCCCAGTAAAGAAGTCGGCGGTGATTTCTATGACTTTCTGGATATGGGTGAAGGAAAAATTGGTATCGCGCTTGGTGACGCAACTGGCAAGGGGGTTCCTGCCGCACTATTGACGACCCAATGCTCCAGCGTTCTGCGCACCATCGCCAATAAAATCCACGAGCCCGATCAACTGCTCTTTCACACCAACAATGAATTTTATAAACGTGCCAGCATCACTCACCGATTTGTAACCTTGTTCCTACTCGTCATAGATATGAACAAAGGCAAAGCATACTACGCCACCGCAGGCCACCCCGCTCCCCTCGTAGTAAATAGTCAGTCAGGCGAATCAAAATGGCTCGGTGAATCCGTGGGCTTCCCACTCGGTATCGTACATCAATCCACCTTCACGGTCTGTGAATACACACTCAACCCCGGCGACACGATTGTGGTGTTCTCCGACGGCCTCACCGATGCACGCAATCATCAAGACGAGCTTTACAACGACGAAAACATTGAGCACAGTGTAAAAGGAATCGCTGCTGGATGTTCGTCCGAAGTACTGAGCGGTATCCGCAAAGACGTGGATGCCTACATGAACGGCAAAGAGGCGACCGACGACATGACCATCGTCGTCGCGAAGTACTCAGGAAAACCTGCCTAAAAAAATACAACTAAGGCCGTTTAGCCTTTTTTAGTTTTGCGTAGACTTCATTGAGTACCCGCATCGCATCTTCATCCCCCCCTTTATCCGGGTGATGCACTTGAGCCTTTTGGCGGTACGCTTTTTCAATCTCCGGCCATGAAGCCGAAGGTGAGATCCCCAAAATTTTATACGCCAATTCGATATCCTGTTCAGATGGCATCGGCGCTTCCCCACGTAATTCACGCAAGCTTTGCACCACACGAGGCCACATTCCCAGTGCATTGAGAACAATGATTACAATCGCTATGGCCACAAACTCTTTTACACCAGGTATACCAAACAAAATGAACGTTCCCTTATCCACTAATCACGTTTATTGTTAATATCAAAGATATTGTCTATGGCGTCGGCCATTGGATCATTATCCGGCGTGTTCTTTTTCGGACGTTTCTTTATTTTACGCACTTTCTGACCCGACTTAAACTTTGTCCACTGCGGACGACCTTTCATAAATAGATACCCCACAGCCATGCCACCGAAATGTCCCATCACAAAGACATTTGAAGCTGGATTAAGGAGCGCTAACATATTCAACGCGATGGTAATAAGTAACCATGTGCGTGTTTTCAAAGGAATGGGGATTGGAAAAAACAAGATCCGACGATCCGGTGCAAGTATCGCTGCCGCCACCAACACTCCCATCGCTGCACCGCTAGCCCCTACCACAGGAGGCGCATTTTCTAATCGTAATAAAGTAAGACCACCCAACAAAGCTCCAAAAACACCGCATAAGAAATAAAAAATATAAAACTGTCGCGTGCCCAAGGCCCGTTCAACAACCGGTCCAAATATATAAAGACCCAGCATATTTATGAATAAATGTTGAAGCCCTGCATGCAAAAACATATAACTCACCGTTGTCCACACATAGCCTTTAAACAAGGTATCTATATCAAAGGCAATCCACTGATAAAGCGTTGGCTGTACCAAATTAATAGGATGCAAGGAACCAAATGGGATATGCAACACAAGCTGCACAGAAAAAATGAGTACATTGAGCATGATAAGGTGATGCACCGCTTCGGTAATACCACCTTCTTCTTGTTCTCGACTTCCGAAATGGATATTTTGTTGGAAAAATGCGCTCATGAACGTCTCAGATATAGGGTTATTGCAGGACTAAACAAACCCTATTGTACCCCGAAACGACTGCCCAATGCGAAGATTACCCTTTAGGGCCAATCGCGCGCAATGGATACGAAGACATCGGCCCCCATCGTTCCTTGGGCAAATATATTTGCCGTACCCGCCCCACCACTAAATCTTCGGGGATGCTGCGCGGTTTACCCTTTTTGATGACCTCTCCATCTTCATCATTAATTTCACCCCAATTATGACTATCCACGCTCCAATTGGAATGATCCCCCATTAAAAACAATTCACCATCAGGTACGGTATACGCTTCCATTAAGTAATCAATTGGACTATGCCGATACGGCTCGGATGCATAACGACCATTCAAAAATACCGCTCCGCCTGAGACCGAAATGGTATCGCCACCGACCCCCACAATACGTTTCACCAAAAATTCATCATAATTATCGGGATCATGAAACACGACTATATCCCCACGCGCATAATCAGAAGCATTGACAGCAAAAATAAAGTCATCAGGAAATAACGTCGGTTCCATTGAACTCGACGGGACTTTATAAAACCCAATCACTTCAAAATAAATCAGCCCTAAAAATGGCAACATCACTACCAATAAGGCAAGGGCTAAAAACCGACGAAAAGGATGAAGTCTTTGGGGATTTTGGCGTGCATCATTGCTCATTGCTTTGGTGTAGGACTCGTTATTTCGGTCTTTACCCGCACTCGTTTTGGTGAGGTATCAACACCTTCAATGGCCTGCGCTCGCTCTACAAGAGTCTCAATGACTTTACTGTTCCCATTTAATTCCCGCGCGGCTGCCAATGCAGTCATGGCTTCAGTTTTACGTCCCGCAAAAATCCAACAACGACCTTCATTCAACCGAGTAAAAAAGCTTTCCAATTTCCCAGGAGCAATGTCATGAGCTTTGCGCCATGCAAGTGCAGCCTTTACCCAATCCGCAGAAACACCAAAATTTTGCGCTGCATAGAAATTCGTTGCATAATCCATCTGATACACATACTCTTCCGGATCGGCCTCTGCCGCATCTTTAGAAAATTCCATAGCGGCTTTATAAAGTTCGGGGGAACTTTTCTTCGTTTCTTTTTCCAGAATATGAAACTGAGTCATGTAAAATTGAGCCATATTGTATAAAAAGTCTGGATTTTTAGGCTCAATTTCCAGCGCTCTTTTATGGGAAAGGTAGCCC
>CALLLL010000095.1 GCA_938082445.1 uncultured bacterium | reverse complement strand
ATCCGCCTTCACACGATGTTCTCGTAGAAATCCTCAATCGAACGACTCAAAAAGATACCCCTGAGGCTGGAAAGGCCATGGATGGGGCTAAAATCAATGAATGGCGTTCATTTGTACGTGAAGTTATCGTAGCGCCCAAGGTAATGGATTATGCCGTGTCGCTCATCCGTGCGACGCAACCCGGAAGCGACGTAGCCCCCGATAAAGTCAATGAGTATGTACGATTTGGTTCTAGTCCGCGTGGGGCACAGGCTTTACTGTTGGCGGGTAAGGTCGCTGCACTACGCGCCGGTCGGTACAATGTGAGCTTCGAAGATTTTCGTCAAGCCGCTCATCCCGCACTACGACACCGTGTATTGCTGAATTTCGAAGCGGATGCCGATAATATTAGCTCAGATGCCGTGATTGATGCGATTCTCGAAACATTGGAAACACCCAGTCAATGAGTCCTAAATCCTCAACACCTTCATTGCTCAGTCCCGCGTTCCTAAATAAACTGGATCGTATGGCTCTCCTCGCTAAAAAGGTCAAGCCGGGCGTGAGCAAAGGGGAACGCAAAAGTTTACGGAAAGGCAGCAGTATTGATTTTGCTGACTACCGGGACTATGTGCAAGGGGATGATCTGCGTCACATCGATTGGAATATTTATAGCCGTCTCGAAAGTTTGTACATCAAATTATTCGAAGAGCGCGAAGATCTTACCTTGCATTTACTGATTGATGCGAGTGAGTCCATGAAATTTGGTTCGCCCTCGAAATTGGATATGGCCAAGCAGCTTGCGGCGGCATTGGGCTATATTGCTTTAGCTGGACATGAACGGGTCTCTATTGAGGCCTTCTCCGAGCACGGCGTACAGCGCATCAGCCCTTGTAGAGGGAAAGGGTCAATCCGAAAGTTATTTTCCTTTATAGAGGGGATTGAGTCAGGGGGCGATACCAATCTGGAAAAAGGAAGTGATCGCTATCTCATGCGAAATCGTTCTCGTGGTGTCGCAGTGTTGTTGACGGATTTTTTCGATGATTCTGGTTTTGAAGGGGCAGTGCAGCGGCTTGTGCTCTCTCGTTCTGAAGTGCACATGATGCATATCCTTGCGCCCGAAGAACTGAACCCAAAGCTTACGGGTGATTTGAAACTGATTGATAGCGAAACCAAAACATTTGCCGAAGTATCTATGAGTCGGGCCTTGCTGAAACAATATGAAGCCAATAAGATTGGGTTCATAAATTCAGTGCGTAAATACTGTACTGCACGCGGTGTCGGCTATGTGCAACTTTCAAGTGATGCCCCCTTAGAAACCACTGTAATGCACTTGTTGCGTGGGGGAGGAATGGTGCGATGATGGCTTGGCTCAAATCATTCACACTTGCGCCTCAATTTTTGTGGTTTTTATGGCTATTGCCTGTGATTGTCATACTGTACCTGCTTAAATTACGCCGTACGGAGGCAGTTATTTCCAGTACCATGTTGTGGATGAAAAGCCTACAAGACCTTACAGCGAATTCACCATTCCAAAAATTACGTAAGAATCTTTTGCTGTTGCTTCAACTACTTATTATCCTCTTAGCGGTTTTCGCTTTGGCTCGTCCGTATGCCAAGATGGAAGGGCTTAGTGGTTCGCACTATTGTCTGGTAATTGATCATTCAGCCAGCATGCAAACTCTCGAAGGGGAAGATGGAAAAACACGTCTTGAGCTTGCAAAGGAAAAAGCTTTAGAACTTATCGATAATCTCGAGCGTGGCGATAAGGCAATGGTTGTATCCTTTTCAGAAAATGCAGAAGTGAAATGTGAGATGACCGATGATGATTATCGACTGCGTGCAGCAATCAATAGTATAGAGCCGCACGATACTCGTTCCAATATTCGCGATGTTATGATGATGGCCGCTTCCCTATCGCCCGATAATCCCGACATTCCCTCTACGATGCCCGACCTGCAATTGATTTTATTGAGCGATGGTCAAATAACAGACCTAGAAGATATCGGTGCGCGCGCACGCGATGTGGTCTTCCAAAAAATCGGTGAGACCAGTTACAATGCAGGCGTAGTGGCACTAAGCATGCGTGAAAACGATAGCCAAGATGAGATGCATCAAACATTGGTTTCGTTATACAACGCTCATTTCGAGGTGATCGAAACTACACTCACCTTGTATCTTAATGATTCAGCTATTGGCGTCGAAGAAGTTCAATTGGCGCCCGAGGGCATGACAGATACGGTGTTTCAACACCCTGATTTCCAAGAGGGAATGATGCGAGTTGAATTGGACTTAGATGATCGCCTTGCCGTAGATAATCAAGCGTGGATGACTATACAGCCTGCGCAGGTGATTAAGGTGTTATTGGTTTCCGATACCAATTCAAGTAACAGTTTTTATTTAAAACGTGCTTTAGGGGTGATTTCAGATGTGGAACTCAGTGAAATGTCGCCCAGTGCTTATCAAACTATCGAAGGGTATGATTTAACCATCTTTGATGGTTTTGCTCCAGAGATATTACCCCAAGGGTCTTCAGTTTATATCAATGCTTTTCCGAAATTAGAAGGGCTTCTTCCTGGAGAAGTGATAGAAGCGCCTCCGATATTAGGGGTCGATCGTAAGCATCCAGTAATGCGCTATCTAAGTCCAGAAAATGTTGGAATTGGTAGTGCGACTCAGTTTGCAGTGCCGCCAGGCAGCTTCGAACTGATGACCACCAATGGTACACCATTGATTGCCGATGTTTCCCGCAATGCCCGCCAACTATTGATTATTGGATTTGATATATCGGACAGTGATTGGCCTTTAAAACTTTCATTTCCATTGTTTATGCAAAATGTGGTGAACTGGGTGCCCAGAACTTCAACATCCGCGCAACAGTTTGTTCAATCGGGTACCCCTATCGAATTCGCCGCGCAAGACAATGAATCTGAATTATCGATTAAGAAACCCGATGGAATAACATCCAATATTGTTGTGGCCCCCACACATCCCGTTTACTATGGGGATACAGCTTTGGTGGGAGCATACTCTGTTAGTCAAGGCGAATCGAGGTATTCTATTGCGGTGAACCTAAGCAGTATTGAGGAAAGCAATATAAAGCCCTCCGACACCTTGAGTTTTGGACGGGGGACTATCCAGGCAACGCAAAAACCTTTACGAACGACACGAGAATTTTGGCCGATCTTGGTTTTGATCGCCTTGATAATATTGCAATTTGAATGGTGGATATACTCAAAGAGGGCATGGATTTGACGTACCTTAAGCAATGGATGATGATTTGGGCTTTAGCGTTTTGGGGCTCAAGCCTGTCATTGGCACAGGCTGTGGATGACAATGAAGATGAGCGGGATGAAATATATCTCAGTGTGAGTGTTGGGTACAACACCGCTTATCGAGATAAAAGTTGGGTGCCAGTGGATGCGCTGATTACCAATGAGCAAGCTGACTTAGATGGCGTACTCGAAGTGCGTACCTATGATGCGGGAAATAATTTGCAAAGCCCTATTTTTCATTTGCCCATCAATTGCCCTAAAGATTCGGTTAAACGCTATCAGCTAATGGCTTATTTGGATGGGGCATCGCGATTGGATGCGCGTATATTGGAAAATGGTCGGCCGGCAATCGATACCCCATCATTTGTACAAATAATTCCAGTGGAGCAAAACGATTTGATGGGAATGGTGCTCGATGATGATCCGCTCAACTATTCATTCTTAAACCCATCACTTCAAAAATTGAATCCGAACCTTCGCTTACACCGTTTTAATCTGTCAACTAAAGATTTAGTGTACTTTCCTAAACATATTAAGACTATGGAAACATTTAATTTTGTCATTATTGGCTCCATTGACCCCAGCCGTATAACGCTTACACAGAGAACCTTGCTTCGGGAATATGTAGATGGTGGCGGAGTTATCATTATTCTATCAGGGGTAAGCGGAAATGTTTACAAGGGGACATGGATTGAAGAGTTGTCTGGTGTGTCAATGGGTGTTTCAGAAGAAATGGATGAGCGTGAAGCTATGGAACTTGTTTTTCCCATCGAAACTCGCTATCAAGCCAGTAATCAAATTGTGCTTACTACGTTGGTGCCAAGAAACGATTCAGTTTTATCCACTAGTAAAGAGCGGCCATTAGCGACACAATACGTCATAGGCTCAGGAACGATCTTTACCCTTGCTGTAGATGCTAAATCACATGCCTTTCAGGATGTGGGGCTTTACCGAAAACTGTGGTCTGAAATGATGGTAGCAACATCGTATACGCGCCCCTTAAACTTCGGTTTGTTTGCTGAAGCCAGTTCCCAATTGATCCCGAATTTATCGGGTGTGAATATTCGTTCTCTCGGGTTTGTTGTACTCTATCTTTTGTTATATGTTGGTGTAGGGATTATCGGTAATTGGTTATTTTGGAATGCTCGAAAACGCCGCGAAATGGCATGGGTTTGTTTAGTCGTATTTTCAATATGTTTTAGCGCGTATGCATATGTGTCGGGTACATCCGGATGGGCAAAAATTGCCGAAAAACAACAAGTTGATGTGGTGCATATGAAGCCCGGTGTGGAACAATCCAGCTTGTACAGTTTGGCCGGAATTCTCACTGCCCGCACGAAAAACTACACCATAACGCAAACGCTAAATGATTCGCTGATATCGGATATCCGTTCTCGAGGCCAGATGAATTATTACGGGCAAGGAGCGGAACAGACACCCTTTGTGTTTATGCAAGGTGAAGAATCAGGTATACAACGATTTACTGTCGGCGCTAGTGAATTACGATTTGCAGCACTGGAAGGGAAGATTAATGTATCAGGTAATTTTGAGGGGAAATTAGTTATAGATGATGATGGGGTGCACGGGATTTTTAGGAACGAAACACCCTATGTTCTGACAGAGTATGCTCTGCTATTTGAAGGTGCTCTAATGCCCCTTACGCTTTCGGGCGAGGAAATTAAGATAAACTTGAAACATTCACTCATTCAAAACGCATACAATCGTATGCTCAATGAAGGGGATATAAATCAATGGCGCTATTATCAGAATATTGGGGAGCATGAAACCTTCCGAAAAATGCGAAGTGCACTCTTTGTCGATGACGGTGATTATACAGTTTCAAAAGGATTTCCTCCCATGTTAATAGGGTGGACAGATGAACTGGTAAATAACTCATTAGAAGTTGATCATGAAGTGTTGGATAGCTTGCAAAAAACATATGTGGTCGCCGAAATTTTTTATACCGATACGCGGTCAAGTTCGTTAAGTGCAATTAAAGAAACCGTACTGCAAACACGGTTCAATAATTATCAATCGGGAAGACGAGGGGGGTATTACGGTCAGCAACCATGGGAGGTGAGAACTGTAAATCGTCGAAATGACTTATTTAACCATGCTGCAAATTTGAGTGGAGATCGGTATATTAGCGCACTTACTTTTGAAGTGAGAGTTGAGCCGTGGATGCACCGTGAAGCGAAATCAGCACTCGAGCTTGTGCTGTATGTAGAAGACAATAATCTTTACGATCTCATTGTGGGTTATGGGGCGCCCAAAAGCGATAAATGGCATGAGGCAAATATAGTTTCAGATGAGATTGTGCAGTTGAGCAAACAAAAAGTTCGACGGATAATGTACCGAATTGAAAACTGGGGTTCGGTGCGAAATAAACAGGGAACGAGTGCGATGTTTCATGTGCTAGGGAAATTAAAAAATGAAAGCATTCAAAATCAAGCGGTAGATATTCGGTATAGCGTCACGGCCACCGGAAAATTAAATAAAAAAGACAATGGACAGACAGGAGAATGGCCCCAATGGCAATGATTGAGATTCAACATTTAACGAAACACTATGGTAAGTTTGTAGCGCTGGATGATCTCAATCTAGAGATTGAGCAGGGCGACATTTTCGGTTTTATCGGCCCCAACGGCGCTGGTAAAACAACGACCATTCGTATTCTTTCTACCCTGCTAGAGCCTGCCTCTGGTCAAGCGCATATCGATGGAATCGATGTGCGTAAAAAACCGTATGAGATAAAAAAAATCCTTGGGTATATGCCTGATGATTTTGGGGTTTATGATGGCATGCGATTACGCGAATATTTAGATTTTTTTGGCGCAGCCTATAAAATTCCAGCCAAAAAGCGCGCAAGTATTATTGATGATGTCTTGCAATTGACTGATTTAACATCTAAAGCCGATGAGTTTGTGAGTGCCTTTTCCCGGGGGATGAAACAGCGCAGTTGTTTGGCAAAAACATTGATTCATGACCCCAAAGTGCTCTTGCTTGATGAGCCTGCCAGTGGACTTGATCCTCGTGCGCGAATTGAAATGAAGGAACTATTAAAAACGTTGTGCGAAATGGGAAAGACAATATTGATTTCTTCCCATATCCTCTCTGAATTGGGTGATATGTGCAATACCATTGGTATTATCGAGCACGGAAAATTACTGGCCGCTGGTAAAGTGGGTGACATTATGGATAAGGTGCGCGAAGTACGTGAGCTGCGTATTGAAGTGTTGGATAAAGCTGATGAAACGGAAAATTTACTGAAGAGTATCGATGGCTTACTCGATATCGAGCGCAATGAGAATGTATTTAATCTGCAATCGAATTTGGATCGTGCTGGCATCGTGGCGCTTAATACCCAACTGGTTCAGCGAGGCATCCCCGTACTTTTCTTGGAAGAGGACCAAGGATCCTTGGAAGACGTATTCTTGAGTGTCACCAAAGGAGGCTTTTAAACGTGAGTGCCACCATATCAAAAAAAGATATGGCGTCGCGGTTTCCTGCGTGGGGCATGATTAAACGAGAGCTCTTGACTTCGCTTCGTGCTAAGCGAAGTGTTCTGATTCTATTATCTTTCATGCTCTTGGCGGTATTGGTGATTCTGAACGAATGGCCAAACAGCGAACACATTTATGGTGGAATAAAAGCTGCAGGACGAGTGTCCCGTAATATGGTCGTCTTGCTTTCTGGATGTATGTATATTGGGTGCTTGCTGTTTGTGCCTGCTTATTCTGCCAGCGCCATAGTTTTAGAGCGTGAACGTTCGACCTATGACTTGTTGCGAATGTCGCTCATAAGTCCATTGGGTGTTGTGTTTGCTAAATTATTCAATGCTATTGGCGTATTTATGGTCATTATTTTATCAATGCTTCCGGTTATGAGTACGGCTTTTTTCCTTGTAGGAGTCGAGTATACAGTCGTCATTCAAGTTTTTATCTTGACAATATGTGCTGTGTTAACGTGTGCTTGCATCGGCTTGGCGTGCTCCGCAATACTGCGTAAATCTATTACGTCCATTGTGGTGACGTATCTAAGTGTTCTGTTGTTTTTGATCGGTCCATTACTCTTTGCGTATCTCTTCGCAGTGGCTATGGCCACATTTAGCTACTCAAGAAGCTTGTTTCGGGTAGTGGAGAATATTGGTGAAGGGACATCGCCGATTTGGGTGATGGCCAATGTGCTTGATAGGGGCGCGCAGCTCGGCGATTTTGTGACTTGCTTGTTGTATCACGGCATTGTAGTTTTTGTGTGTTTAGGGGTAGCTTATTGGAAAATAAAAAAACCTCCGGAACCCGCTAAGATCAGCCAGGAAAAACCGATTGACGATGTAAAAGTATTGAAAGATCGTCGAATGGGATTCCCTTTTTATATTCTCGATCCGCTTAAACGTAAGAAGCCAATTGAAGATTCACGTAATCCCATGATGGTGCGCGAGTTGCGTTGGGGCTTACTCAATCGCGGTACGACATTGGTACGTGTCTTTTATGTAGCTTTCCTTATCTACTTTTTAGCTGGAGCGATTGCATCTATCGATGGACGAAGCCATGAATCCATGAAGAACTGGTTTGGTATACAAATTGTATTGACAGTGTTGGCCGCACCAGGATTAATTGCCAATTCATTGACCAAAGAATATGAACTGGGCAACTTGGATATGTTGCGTATGACGCTGTTAAAACCGCGCGAAATTATTCTAGGTAAGTATACTGCCGGGCTTGGTGCATTAAGTCCGATGTTATTAGCGGCGGTTTTTTCAATCATCCCTATAATATTCCTGGGAATGTTTAATTATGGTGCTGCTTTGGTAGGGTATGGGACTTTACTGGTATGTTCGTTATTGTCCATTAGTATAGGACTGTTTTCTTCACTGGTAACCAAGCAAACAACCATTTCGATTATGATTAGTTACATGATTTCCATCGTACTGTATTTGGGTATTGCTCTTGTGTTGGCTTGGTTTAATCCCCTGTGGTTGGGGAATGATGATTATGCCATGTATTTATCCCCTTTACTTGTATTGGAGATGGTGCTGTATCCGCGATATTCATCTAATATCCTTTATGTGAAGTGGTTGTGGGCTATGTGTGCCTGGCTGCTTGTTTCGGCAGTATTTCTTCGGGTGTCCTTGTTTTTATTCTACCGAAACAAAATGCAGGATCGCTGATATATGTCAATCCTTGCCCTGATGCAACGAGAACTGCGCAGCATGCTTCGTCGTGTGAAAACCATGATATTGCTTGTCATAATGTGTTCTTGTGTATTCATGTTGACGATGGAAATGTGGCCCAGTAAAAGCTATGAAACGTGGTTCGGTATTGCCAGTATGTCCAAGGCTTATATGAGTATGGTGCTGGGGGTGAGTTTTTTTGGTGCATGTCTATTTATGCCGGGAATTACAGCCCCTACTTTAGTGATTGAGCGAGAAACCCGCACATGGGATATGCTTTCATTAACTCTCATCAATCCACTAGGTATTATTATTGCAAAGATGTTAAGTGCTGTATGCGTATTTTTGTTAATGTTTATAGGCATGCTTCCCTTTTTAGCCGTGATCTTCTTTCTAATCGGTATTGACTATGTCCAGATTTTGATTTGTCTGTATGTACTGTTTTTGATTGTTATGACCAGTGCTGCATTGGGGCTATTTGCCTCAGCCTATTGCAATTCAACGACGCGTGCAATTAGTAGAAGTTATGTGTTGATGATTTTAAATTTAGGGCTAGGGTATCTCCTTGTGTTGCTTTTTTATGCCCTAGTTCAATTTGTGCTCACTAAAGATCCAATGACGATTGAAAATACATTTTCTTCTATGTCACCCGCATTTGCCACATTCCCGATGATATATCTGTCTTTAATGAATATTAATATGCCGGCATTTATGGGCTCATCTTATTTGCTTGAACATACCATCATGCAAGTATCGATCATTGTAGTGGCTTTGTTGTTGACATGGTGGCGCGTTCGCCGTCCAGTCAGACCTCCGGTTGCAAAGAAAAAAGAAGGCATGCGTCAACTCATTGTCGAAGGTGAACCCTTGCCATTGCCTCCAGGGTTTAAGCCAGTCCCTGATCGAATGAATCCAGTGTTATTTAGGGAAATTCATTGGGGGCTCGATATACGAAAGCGCGTGTATGCGGGATTTGTGTTGATTATGTTGCTGGTTTCCGGTTCCATGCTGTATTCCTTTAGTAAATATGATATGGAAATTCAAGGAGCTTTGTATGCAATAGTTAGTATTAATTTAGCTATGTTTTCACTCTTTTGTGTATCAAATTTCGCCAATATCTTTACCAAAGATGATGAATTGAAAAATTTAGATATGATTAAAATGACCCTCATCACTCCTCGTAATATTGTGTGGGGGAAAATTCGTGCAGGCATCCGTGTACTTAATCGCCTCGTCCTGATTAGTCTTTGTATCAATGCAATATTTCTCAATCCTTATTTTAATCATGACCACTATTCATGGACCTATGCAAAGAGTGTATACATGATGGTGGCGGGACATGGAACCATTTGGGTATGCGGTATGTTGTGCATTCAATTGGCAGCCTTGGCTTCAACCCTATGTAAACGGACCACTACTGCAGTTGTTAGTGCATATGCAATGACTGGCATGATGTATTTTGGTTTTTTTATGTTCATTATGCTGTTTACACGAAGCGGATTCCCTGAAGAGATTGGGGTTTTTCTTTCCCCATTATTTGGGGTTTACGTTATTCCTGAAATTAATGAATTTAAACATTCACCCTATTTGTTTTGGAGCATTCACGCGGCGTTGTATTGCGGAATCGCATTTCTGATTTATCATATTACTTTGTCGTGGTATACAGAACGCTATAAAAAAGCCATAGGGGAACAATAAATATGGCCATGACTGCTTTAATGAAACGTGAGTTTGTGACTCAATTAAGGCAGAG
>CALLLL010000094.1 GCA_938082445.1 uncultured bacterium | reverse complement strand
AGTCAACGACAAAATAATCAATATTATCATTTTAATTTATTTGTGTAAATATATTTTAAGTTACTGATGTTAAATGACTTATAAATATTGCAAAGTATTATATAATTAAAAGTCTATTATTGACAAATACATCAAATCAATAATTAGTCCGTTTTTATCAGTACATTCTCATAGACTTTGTGTCATTCTACAGGTAATATATTAACCTTTAGGGATTATACAATCAGTTGGAGGACATAGATTATGGCACATGGCGGAATGTTGGTTGCGAAAGCCTTTAAAGAAATGGGAGTCGAATGCATATTCACCCTAAGTGGTGGACACATTATGCCCATTTACGATGGGTGTATCGCAGAAGGCATCAAAATTGTGGATGTACGCCACGAACAAGCAACTACCCATGCTGCAGATGCATGGTCGCGATTAAATCCGGGGAAAGTGGGTGTTGCATGTGTAACTGCGGGACCAGGTGTCACTGACGCGGTAACCGGTGTAGCCAACGCTTGGCGCGCGAATTCCCCCATCTTATGTATCGGTGGTCAGGGCCCCTTTGCCAACCGAGAGCGCGGATCTTTGCAAGAAATGGATCATGTTGCACTCATGGAACCAATCACCAAATGGTCGGGAGCCTGTTACGATACAGAGCGTTTACCAGAATATATTGAGTTGGCCATTCGCCATGCAGTCACTGGAATACCCGGTCCAGTCTTTTTGGAAATTCCTATGGACATATTAATGGATGTCGTAAAAGACGAAGCGGTAAAGATTCCTAAAATTCGTACCGAAGCCCCACGTGTGGCTCCCTCCAAGGATGTTATCGCAGAGGCACTGGATCTCATTGAGCAGGCTGAACGTCCGATGATGATGGCGGGAACAAGTGTAAAATGGTCGTGCGCACAAGAAAGCATGCAAGCATTTTTATCCAGTACTCGTATCCCAACCTATGTAAACGGAATGGGCCGCGGCACCATCCCTCGTGACTCTGATTTACTATTCAATCGAACTCGCCGTGATGCTATTCAAAGCTGTGACCTCATTATTTTAGCCGGATGTATTTTAGATTTTCGAATGAAGTTTGGGCAAGATATTCCAGAGGATGCCAAGATCATTCAATTGGAAATGGACAATACATTAATTGGACAAAACCGGGGTACAGATGTAGCACTAGTGGGTAATCTTGCCGAAAGTTTTGATGCTTTACTCGACTCTATAGTATCCGATGCTCGTAGCATCGATTTCTCATCCTATGCTCAAGGTTTACGGGATAAAGAAATTGAATTGGCCAATGCCGCCCTCGATAGTCAAGTGTCCGATGCTGTACCGATTGTGACTCCTCGATTTTGTAAAGAAGTGGCGGAATTCGTATCCCGTGATGATGACATGATTGTCATAGGAGACGGTGGCGATGTAGTCGCGGCTTCTGCCAAGGTGGTACCTGTTCCTAAAAATGGTGCATGGATGGATCCAGGGCCACTGGGCACATTGGGTGTTGGTGCTCCATTTGCGATTGCAGCCCAATTAACCCATCCTGACCATAAAGTCTTGGTGATATATGGCGACGGAAGTTTCGGATTGAACGGCATGGAGTTTGAAACGGCCGTTCGTTTTAACTTGCCTATCGTGGGAATTATTGGAAACGATGCCGCATGGGGTCAAATGATGAGACCACAAGGGGCTTTCTTCGGAACCTACGCCGCTGTGGATCTGCTCCATACCCGCTACGATAAAATGGTAGAAGCTTTAGGGGGGCACGGTGAACTTGTAGAAGACCCAGCGGAAATACAACCTGCATTAGAACGTGCATATGCCTCGGGTAAACCTGCGCTGGTCAATGTAATTTTAGAAACTGACCGCGAATATAAAGGCGGCGGATACATTTAAACTACTGATTCGATTTAAAAAACAAAAACGGCCCTTGCTGCATATTTTAAGCAAGGGCCGTTTTGCAATTCTAATCGCTTAGTTTGTTGTTGCTAATAATGCATGTTGTCGATATTTTCACCAATAGTGGGTTTAAGCACCACCACATCAGTATCGAGAAATTCATTTTCCAACATTTCAAACATATCATCATCTTCGTAAGTGCCTACAATAGCTCCACCAGAACCGGAGAATTTACAATGCGCACCTACGGATCGGGCTAATTCAACCATGGACACATCGCCAGGCGATAAATCATAAAGTGTAGTTCGAAGGTCAAAATTTTGATCCATTAACGGACCAATTTCATCTCCGCGTCCAGCTACCAACAAATCATGGGCTTCTTGAGCAAAACCTCCAAACGATTGCATGGCATCAATTACTTGCTGGTCGCCATTGTCCCAACGTTCGCGAATATTATTATGAAATACTTCGGATCCTTCTGTCATGCCAACGCGATACGCCACAAATATATTGGGCAACAAATCGATATCGATTTCTCTATAATCCCCATAGCCTTGCTTCGCCATGATGTCCTTATCGAAATCCATAAAGACACAGCCTTCATACACTTGGATTACACGGTCTTGTAATCCACTGCCGATGCCAAGTTCTTCATTTTCTATGCGCCAAATAAGATCGGCCAACAGTGGTTTTTCAATCTCGACTCCATAAAATTCCAACAAACAACGCATAGTAGCTGTCACCAATGCACTGGAACCCGCCATTCCTACGCGTCGAGGAATTGAGGATGAATAACTCAATTTAAAATTGCGGTCATGCAACTCGATATTATTTTTTTCGCAATACTGCATAAATCGGATCAAAGTTGCTTTAAAGAGACGTTCAGCACCGTAATAGCCTTTGTTATTAAGACTGGATTTAAAGTCACTTAGAGAATTGTATCGCGCTTTATCCTGCACATTGGGTACAAATTCGATCGCATCGTTTTCTGTTAATGAGACTTTCGCAGAAAACTCTCGAATTACAATACTGATGGTTTTACCGAAATATCCGTCTGAGGGATTACCGATAAGTCCAGCGCGTGCATAGGCTTCTGATTCTACAAACATGTGGGTGTTTCCTTATTCATAATCGAACAATCATACCTTAATTTCGATAGATTTGTCACCTTTGAGCCTAGCTTCATTGACTTTTACGCTTTTTCCGGATTCGATTGAACAGACGCAGGTAATCTTTTCCAAACTGATATACTCGGGCTTTTGACGCCCCTGCTCCGCGTGGATGATAGTGAAAAGGTATTTCTCGTACGGTACACCCATCAGCAAAAGCGCTTAATAGTATTTCAATCAATACCACAAAGTTGGTGAACTCCAGATCGATTTTTCCCAAAATTTCTTTTCGGTACAATCTAAACCCACTGGACATATCGCGAATATCAATGGATAAGCCAATACCGAAAAAGGCATTAAGAATTCGGCTTAATTGCAATCGAAGCCAAGGCTGATTGGCCTTTCCGCCCTCAACATACCGTGATGCGATGGTGATATCGGCTTGTGTGCGTGCTGCCCAAAGATCTTTAACAATATGCGCGGGATGGGATAAATCCGCATCCATGGTTAATATATACGCACCCTTCGCCTCAGAAACGCCCCGCAATATAGCAGTACCGTAACCTTTTCGAGCCTCGCAGATATAGCGCGCCCCCACTTGGGAGCAAACAACATCTGCGCCATCTTCTGAATCACCATCGACCACAAGTATTTCCCATTGCATACCAATAGATTCAAGGGATTCTTTAATAGCCGGCAATAACACTTTTAGGTTATCCGCTTCATTTAAAGTGGGAATTACAACAGACAGATCGATAGTATTTTCTTGTAATTGGATATACATGGCACTCATTTTAAGTCAAAATAAAGGAGAACAGCTGCTCCTTTAAACTATCATACCGCGATAAGAAAACTCTATTATTCCAGCATGTCCTCCATTCTCAGAAGGTAATGTTCAGATTTTTCATTCAAATAATTGAACTGTTTTGTTATGCTAGATCAATGACAGAAGAAACAAACTCCCCGATTAAAACCAAGTCAAAGTGGAAACGAATTATGCAATCCATTCTCACCATTACGCTGGGTGTGTATATAGGTTTTCTATTATTGATTTTCGTTTTTCAGACAAGACTGATCTTTTTCCCTGCAAAAGATTTGGCCCTTACACCCGACAAATTCCAATGGGAGTATGAAGATGTTGTCCGCGAACTCCCTGGGGGTGAAACGACACATGGATGGTTTATCCCGACACCCAATGAATCAGGTGGCACAGTCTTATTTTCCCATGGTAATGCGGGTAATATAGCTGATCGCATGGATTCTATAGACATATTCCGAGAGTTAGGGTTTGACACACTAATTTATGACTACGGCGGTTTCGGTCAATCCAGCGGTTCCCCATCTGAACAACGATGTTATCAGGATATTCGAGCAATGTGGGACTACTTAGTGGAAACTCGGGGCATTAAACCCACTTCCATAATACTCTTCGGTCGTTCACTGGGTGGTGGAGTGACAAGCCAATTGGCAACAGAAGTAAGTCCTGCCTTAGTCGTATTGGAGAGTACATTTAGTTCGATTCCCGATATGGCACATCATCAGTTTCCGATATTCCCTACCAATCTTTTAGTTAGCCATCGCTTTGACAACTTATCCAAAGTCCCTCAATTTAGCGTGCCAAGCTTGCATATCCACAGTCCAGAGGACTCATTAATCCCCTATTCGCATGGGCGTAAACTATATGAATCTGCACCGGGCCCCAAATCCTTTCTCGAACTTGAAGGGGATCACAATGAAGGCTACTGGCTAATTGGTGCGCGCTACACCAAGGAAATGGATGCTTTTTTTGTTGAGCACTTCCCCTCTACGAAGTAAATCCGGTATACTCTTGGCATGGACATTACCCTCATCATCACTACCTATAACTGGAAAGAAGCGCTGGAAATCGTTTTACTCAGCGTGCAACAGCAATCCTATATGCCTTGTGAAGTCATCATTGCTGATGATGGTTCACGTGAGGATACGAAGGCATTAATTGATGAATATATCCCCAAGATGCCCGTCCCCACCCATCATTTATGGCATGAGGACAATGGATTTCGTCGTAGTTCAATTTTAAATAAGGCTTTGGCCATGGCCAAAGGCGAATACTGTATTCAGGTGGATGGCGATATAGTCCTGCACCCTAAATTCATTGAAGATCATGCAAAATTAGCCAAACCAGGTACTTATTGCCCAGGTAGCCGTACGTTGCTACAGCCAGAAATCACCGAAAAAGTTTTCAAGACCAAGCAAATTACCTTTAGTCCTTTTCAAAAAGGCATTAAACGCCCCATTAATGCAATGCGTATTCCATGGCTTGCACCAATACTGTATCCAGATGCACTTCGCTACGACGATATTCGTGGATCGAATTTGGCCTATTGGAAAAAAGATGCTGTTGATGCCAATGGCTATAATGAGGATATTGCCGGATGGGGGCGTGAAGATACGGAATTCGTTGCACGATTAACCTTCGCAGGCATTAAGCGCCGTAAGCTTAAGTTCGCGGCAAAGCAATTTCACCTCTATCACCCCGAAGCTTCCCGCAATTCATTGGATGACAACGATAAAATTTTAGCCAACACCCTGAACCAACGATTGACACGTTGCTCCAATGGTATTGTTAAAGACTAATCCCACCAGTTCCACACCTCCTCACGCTCATCCTAAAAATATTTTCTACTACGCTAAAGTTTTATGATGGAACGCCGATAGAGTAATCAACGCACCGAGCCAAAAATAAGCTCAACGCGCCAACCAATGCACGGACGCAGAGGTTAATGACAACACGGAGGTAACTAAGTCATGGGACTTAAAATCAACACCAATGTTGCGGGTCTTCGCACCACGCGCATCCTACGAAAATCCACCCTCGATCTCAACAAATCCTTGGAACGTCTGTCCAGTGGTCTACGTATCAATCGTGCTGCTGACGATGCTGCAGGGTTGGCAATTGCTGAAGGATTCCGTTCGGTATCCAAAGCAGCGATTGTATCCCAACGCAATGCTCAAGATGGTATTAGTCTGGTTCAGACAGCGGAGGGTGCGCTGAGTGAATCCATTAACATTCTTCAACGTGTTCGTGAGTTGGCTGTTCAGTCAGCAAACGGTACAAACAGCACACAAAACCGCTCCGATCTCCAGTTAGAAGTAACTCAATTACTTGCTCAATTGGATGACATTGCGAACAACACAGAATTTAACGGGGTTATCCCACTTGACGGATCCGCAGCAACAATCACGTTGCAAGTTGGAGCTCGAGCAACAACCACCATTGATATCACGTTTGCGGAAGTTGCTACTGCCGCTGGTTTGTCCATTAATGCTATTGATATAGCGACCAGTGGAGCCACAGCACGCGCAGCACTTACCCCTCTTGATGATGCCCTTACTGCTGTTAACACCATGCGTTCAAATCTTGGTGCGATTCAAAATCGTCTTGAGTTTACAATTTCTACACTACAAATTCAGGAAGAAAATTCGGTGGCATCTGAAAGTGCAATTCGCGATGCCGATGTTGCCCGAGAAACAATTATGTTTACACGTAACCAAATTCTGGTAAGTGCCGGTACATCAATTCTCGGACAAGCAAACGTTGTACCGCAAACCGCCCTACAGTTACTCGGTGGTTAATTCTCCGACTAAATAAACTGGGAGCAACACCAATCACTCACAAAAAATCCCCGAAAGTTCTATTGAACTTTCGGGGATACTTTTTCAAAAGACGTATAGAATTACTTAGAGGTATTGGCTACACCAATAACACCCACTGCAATTCGAGCACCTGCAGCTCCGGTGGGTTGAGTTTTTAAATCATCGGTACCCGCGTGCACAGTAATTCCACGACCGATAATTCCTGATTTACCACGTAATTTAACCACTTTATCAAGGCGTTTGTATTTAGCAACACCTTTATCATTGGCTTCCAAGTTACCCAAGTCGCCAATGTGGCGCATTTCACTGTCAGGACCTGAGTGATCATGACCTGCGGGATTGTAGTGCCCGCCAGTAGATTTACCGTCGGATGAGGAAATATCGCCGTATTGGTGAATATGGAATCCATGTTTACTATTGGGTTCCAGACCAGTGATTTCAGCTTCAATCAATGTACCTTCTGCTGTTTTCGTAAATGTAATTACTCCTGATACCTTATTACCAGCGGTGGCTGTTAACACACAGATGGCCTTACTGGTCCCCATGCCTTTCCCTTCGCCTTTATGCTCTTTTTTCTCATGGTGTGCCGCTTGGCTTGTGATCGCAATGGCCAATACCATGATAGCCATGGTGAACCCTGTAATTAGTTTTTTCATTGGATTATCCTTCATTGGTGGACTGCTTAATGTACATATAGAGAAACTCTACCGATTAAAGACGCTTGGGTCAACGAAAATATTCCCCAATTTGATATACCTACCTGATGCCATTGGTTGATTTTTAAGGCTACATTTGGTTTAATCAATTGTTAATGGCTAAACAAAATCATTGATTTATACATAAAGGGTATTAAAAATGAAGCACGATAAAATAGAAGTGAAGACTTTTGGGCGTCGCGAGTTTATGGCGAAAACAACACTAGCTGCAGGCGTAGCTGCAGGAATGATGTCAGGAATACACTCCTCCTCCACCGCTTCAGCAGCAACTAAACGTCAAATTGCGAAGTCACTTAAATTTGGCATGATAAAAGCTGATGGTATGAGTATTGAGCAGAAGTTTGGCATTGCGAAAGCCGCTGGATTCGATAGCGTAGAACCAGGCTCGATCGGTTCAAAAAAAGCCGTGCGTGAATATGCCAAGGCCGCAGAAAAACATGACCTCCCTGTAGATGCATTGATTTGTTCCGCGCACTGGGGAAAGCCACTCACAGATGCCAACCCTGATGTATACAATGTCACCGTTAAAGACATGCGTGAGTGCATGGAAAACGTAAAGGAATTAGGCGGTGACATGGTCCTGTTAGTGCCCGCTGTGGTCAACCCTCAAACCAGCTATAAAGATGCTTGGACTCGTTCAATTGAACGCACTAAAATGTTGGCTGAAGATGCTGAACGATTAGGCATCACCATCGGAATTGAAAATGTGTGGAACAAATTTTTACTCAGCCCGCTAGAAGCAGCAGCATTTATAGATGAAATCGATTCAAAATATGTGAAGTTCTGGTTTGA
>CALLLL010000093.1 GCA_938082445.1 uncultured bacterium | reverse complement strand
CGATAAAGGGTTCACCGTTAACCAGCAGTTGTGCATCTTTTACCTTCACTACTTGGGCTACGATATGCTTTTCGTTAATTTCAGCCCCTTCACGCCAGCGGATTGTGTAGTGCCCTACGGCTGGACGAAGTTTAAAGGTGTGTAATTGAGAAACACCTAATTGTTGGTCCTTTTTTTCATTTTGCCATGTCGCCAAGATTTCATTATTGTGTACTATTTCGAGAGAAATAACATTGGTCAATTTTAAAGGCAGATGTGTCTCATAGCGATTATTCCCCAAGGGATGTACAGACAGCGCATTGGTCACTTCAATCGATTCACTTACCTCAGAATCATCATCATCTGCGGTAAGCTTTTTCAATTCTTGGCGCGCTTCTTCAACATCACTCAATCGGCGACGGGCCCTATCCATATCGTCATTAGCAATTGCTTCTGCTGCCAAGACTAAATGTGCGGCTGCAGCATCGTAATGATATTTTATGAATGGACGCGAATCCTTTTTAAATAAACTTAGATTTTTGGTCAAACTCGCCAGCCGTTCTTGCAAAGGATCGTTTTGAGTTAAACTAAATGTACACGTGGCCCCTTGCACATCGATTTCAGAACGGCCACTTAACTTCAATACCCTTAAAGCCGATTGTCCAAGCACGATTTGCGCACCGAAGTCTTTGGTTTGGGTTGGTGTAATTTCAAGCTCCAAGATACGACCACGGTTTTCACTTTCAACCGTGTAGCTTTCTTCTAGATCATCTTTATCTGCAAACAACCATAATGGAATATATTTTGGTGTAACAAATCGTTCTTGAGCAACATACAACCAGGGCTTTCTGCGTTTTGGTGCGCCAACATCAATGCCAAAAGCATAGTGCGCAATTTGCACATGCCCTGACCCTACGCGAAAACCCAATCGGGTCCCTTTGGACATAAAGTTGGGTTCATCCAATTGCCAAGCTTCAGGCTCATCCAAATGTGCAGGCCAATATTTTGCCCGCACGCCATTTTCATGCACTTCAACTTTTTGCCAAATCCAATTGGTTATGTTCCACTCATCCGTAATTAGACCTTCGCCAGAGCGTTCACCATGAGCGCTTTCTTTTCCATCAGTCCCTATGGCTCGGAAATGGATACCCGAATCGTTATCTTGCTCAAACCACACATGCGGGCGCATGACTTTTGTATTGTGTTCTACGGAAATATCCTGTGGATAATCGGCACGAAATGAGAGAATTCCATCTCCATCATAATCCTTCGGTTTCATTTCACGATACAAAACCAATAAGGTTCCGTTTGTTAACTCTTTACCTTTGGCCAAAGCCAAAATTTGCGTCCCTGCGACATCCAATACATTGGGACCAAAGCCTGGTGGGGCATTTAGCAAACGGGTAGTACGTACTTCCCCATCCCCGGCCATATCGATAATATCCCAAGCGCCTAATTCATCCACCGGCATAATTTCGGCTGAAGCTGTCCAAGTACTCAAAAGCGTAATCAAACCAACAGCCAACATTAGTCTACACGTATTCATTATATTTATTCCTACAATTCATTTTAATACACGGTTGATATATCTTGTATTGGAAACAGGTGAAGTCCGCAGCATTCCCCACAAAACGCTCTAACCATACACCAAAATTACCGGGAAATGCACCTCATTCGAGAGAAATTAGACGTGCTTTGCCGATAAAATTGTGTTGTAGTTTTACCGGGAATCTATTTTTGGCTTCTTTTGTCCCAAATATGCTAAGGTAGACAACTGAGTTTTGACCGATTACGATTTTTTTGAAAGGAAGTCAATCGATTTATGGAAAAAGAAAAGGCTATAGAACTGGAAGGTATCGTCCTCGAACCACTTCCGAATGCCATGTTTAAAGTTAAACTGGACAGTGGGCACGAAGTGCTTGCACATATTTCCGGCAAAATGCGTAAATTCTACATCCGCATCCTGCCTGGTGACAAGGTTAAAGTTGAGATGTCTCCATACGACTTGACCAAAGGTCGTATTACTTACCGCTACCGCTAAACCGGAATGGTGAGCCATTCACCATTCCTGATCGCTTTATCTTCTGGGTATCCCTTACTACTGCTTCAATACTGGCACAGTTGGCATCATGACCATCACACCTTCAGTATTTAAGAGTTCCGCGCTTTGTAACATTCGATACACTTCTTGACTTCGTGCAGGCTCAAAGGTGTTAAGCAGTGCCATCAGCCGTGCAGATTCGGGTGTGGCCCCTAAGGCTTTTTGCGCTTTTTCTAAGCTAAATACGGATTCGGATTGCACATCAAGACTTAAGTCTGTTGGGCGGCCACTTCCCCCGTTACCTAAAAATTCCTCTTCGAGTAATTCACCAAAGGTTTTGATTTTAGGAATCGTACGCACACGATATTTGCCTTTCAAATTAGCCAATTCTGCTGCATGGTCAATTGCATCATTTAATCCGCCAATTTCATCGATCAGCCCTAAATCCAATGCTTGGCGCCCTGTAAACACACGACCACCGGCCATCGACTCTAAATCCTTTTTCAATTTATCGCCCCGGCCTTCTGTCACGTGATCCTTGAAAGTCACGTACGCCGCACCCATTTGCTCTACAATTTGTTGACGCTGAAATTGATTGAAGGGTTCTGCCGTGCTCATCCAATCGGCATTTGCACCACGTTGATATGGATGCCAGTTGATCCCCAATTCATCCCACATACCTGTAGTCACAATTTTCCCACCAACAACACCGATAGACCCTGTAATGGTGGTAGCATCTGCATAAATAGCATCGGCGCCGCAGGCAATATAATATCCCCCACTCGCAGCTACACTGCCCATTGACACCACCAAGGGTTTCTTGTCATTTAACAATTCAGCTGCACGCCAAATCACTTCACTTGCGGTTACTGAACCGCCCGGTGAATTAATGCGCATGACGACGGCTTTAACATTGCGGTCATCAGCAGCTTCTTCCAGTGCCTTACGCACGGTCCCGCTAAATGCTCCTGAACCGTAGCCCGGCATAATATTGCCTTCGACATATACAATCCCA
>CALLLL010000092.1 GCA_938082445.1 uncultured bacterium | reverse complement strand
TTTCATGCTGCAAGTGTTTGGGATCCAGGAGGTATTCATAAAGCCTATGAACCCGACAATAATAATAGCCTGAGTGACGCGGCGGGATCGCAAGAACTTTTTAACCGTTACCAGTTGACAGTACCATTGGCGGCAAACAGGCATCACTTTCAAGACTCTACTCGTATTGCGATTTCGGGGTATTCAAACGATAAATTTCTTGAGCGTTTACGCTATTTACGCGGGTATCTTGAACAAGAAGAGATTCAATTCTTATATGAAGAAGACATTCATGTTCCCCATCGGTGGTACGCAGGATGGCTTGAATACGCTCTTGATTCTTTACAGAAGATGAATACATCTAAGCCTAGACTTGACGAATAGGCACAGCTATCCTGTTGGTATAGTTCGTCAGTAAAAACTTTTAACGAGTGAACCGATCAAGAGATACCATCCATCAACGAATACAAAAAGGATGATCTTGAATGGCAAAGAAACGAATACTGGGGGCAACATCATCATCCCCATGGCCATAAGTGTTGAGGCAACAACCATGTCGATAATTAAAAATGGGATGTAAATTATAAAGCCGAGCTCAAATGAGATGCGCATTTCATTCAGGATAAATGCAGGAATGAGCACAGTAGTAGGTACATCGTCAGGCGTATCCGGACGATCCAATTCGGCTATCTCCATAAAGAGTGCGAGATCTTGTGGATTTTTTTCGATTTGACGGAACATGAATTCACGAATAGGCGCAATGCCCTTTTCGTATGCTTCTGAAAATTCAGTTATATCACCGTTCATATACGGCTCTACAGACTCATCGTAGACACGTTGATAGGTAGGTGCCATGATGAAGAACGTTAGAAAAAGTGCGAGCCCTACAAGAACTTGGTTAGGCGGTGATTGCTGTGTAGCCATAGCCTGACGCAGAAAACCAAAAACCACAATAAGGCGTGTAAATGAAGTAGTCATCACAAGTATGGCTGGCGCAAGGGTCAGGACTGTGAGCAGTATAAAAGTAAATAGTGTTGTCGATATTTGATCAGGATTTCGCAGACCATTGATTGTATCAGCAATTTGATTCACATCAGGTGTAGTGGGTGGTTCAGCAATTTCTTGAGCAAAAGACGGCGACGCGATAAATGCTATCGCAAATAAGCCCAGGAGTGTGAGTATATTAATCGTTTTTTTCACGATTTTCTTCCTGGAGATAATCTTGAAGTCGGTTAATATCCCCACGCAATGCAGAGATATCATCGTCTTGAAAGACTTCGCTTTTGTTAGTTAATGTATCTTCTCCACGCATCACAGCTGTTTGTTGTTTGAGTTCGTCAACAAAGCTATCGGGATCAAACTGACCTTGAACAGGTGGGGCACCGGAAATCGTTGCAAATGCAGATTCATCATACTCGGCGACAAGATTTACTCCACCATCATTCACACCAATGACGAGAATTCGCCCCCCACTCTTCACATAATGCAGTGTAGCCGTTCGAGTTAAATGCACCTGGCCAACAACTTGGCCCAATTGATAACCGGACAAGGCAGGCATATTTTTACCATAACGACGAGCAAGGTAATATAAAATTAGAATCATGGCGAGTACAACAGACAAGCCAACAACCATACGACCTACAGCCTGGGAGAGCATGCTTAGACCTTCTTCGCCCACCAAGGTTATTTCTGGATCATTGTCTTGGTTGTCCCAGCCTTCTTTTTGGGTTCTTGCCCAACCCTCAGTATCACCATATGGAATCCCTTTTTCAGAATCGGACACCGATTTATCTGCATCTTCCGGATTTTCAGATTCTGTAGTAACCTCACCAGTCTTTTCCATTTCAACTTCGGGCTTTTCTTCAGCCACAGCTTCAACAGGCTCTTCGAGTTTTTCAGGATCTACAGGACTATCTACATTTTCCGGCTTTAGAGGGGCAACTGGAATTTCAGGCAGGGTGGGATCAACCACTTCATTTTGCGCAAATGTATTGAGCGAAAATAGGACCAGAAATATAGGCAGGGATGAGCGCAGTATGAACGCACCGAAAATCTTATATGGTTTCGGATGCTCCAAAAATTTCTGACAAGCGCACATGTAACACGTCCCCCAACACAACGACTTCACCACGGGCAATTTGTTGACCGCCAAGCTCTACATCGGTCATTTCCCCCGCCATTTTGTTTAACGATACTATGGATCCTACCTTCAAATCCAGTATATCACGTACTTTCATGGAGGCAACGCCTAAATCGACCGTTAAATATAGGGGTACTTTGGCGATATCGTCCAAACTAAGGTGGGTTCCAACAGTCGCATTGACCGCTTCAACTTCTGGAAAGTCAACGTTTTGGGCATCGCTCATTGGGGTATTCTCCTATGGGGCATCGGTGGCCATGCAAGATATATGATAGACTCCGGTCACCATCATTGGCGGCCCTTCATAATCTTGGGGCGTCAGCTCCTTTAGCATATCATTTGCGCGTTGTTTCATTTGACGCTGCACACTCAATTGGAACTGAAGTATATCATCTACTTCATCACGAGTGCGAGAAGCATGTAGTTTGTTTATCATATTAACAAAGCGCGGTTTATAGTTATCGACCGTGGTTTGAGTTAAATCATCGTTGCATTCGAAACTAACTTGATACAGAAGAATGCCCGATTCCCCATCACTATCGCGCATGAGGTTTACAGTACTCATTGCGAATTCATAATTTATCGGATTCAAAGGAATTGGGTTAGTAGGTTCCTCAGGCTCTGCCGGCATTTCCTCATCTGCAAATTTTGGTGCGATCACCATTTTATAAACAGCAAATCCCCCACCAGCTGCAAGCAGTATGGCAACAAGCATGATGATCAAGCCAAGCTTGCCACCTTTCTTTTTACCACCTTCTTCTTCCTCGTTTTTTTCGTTTTCTTCAGCCATCTTGGTTCTCCACTATCTTTAATGGGTATGCGCTAATTATTGATTGGCTAACGCATCAACCCGTTCTTTAAGTTGTTCTATTTCGACATTGGTCAATAGACCACGAATATATAATTCTACCCGACGGTTCTCATTACGCCCGGCTTCAGTACGATTACTTTCTAAAGGCCGCCCTGAACCGTGTGCAGATGCCTGGAACTGAGCCAAAGGAATAGCTGCTGATTGGCTCAGGTACCGCATCGCTGCATCAGCCCGTGCATAGCTTAAATCTTTATTGTCACGAAATGGACTGTTTGTTGAGGTAATCGGTGTATTATCGGTGTGCCCGTGGATTTCAAAAAAGGCATCCCGAAACTCACCAATTACACTGGCGACACTATCAAGAAATTGTTCTGCTTCCGGGAGAAGCACCGCTTGACCAGGCGCGTAAAGCACCTCATTGGGCAGAGTAATTTTTAAGGCCCCGCTGGCATCATAATCAACAAGTACTTCATCAGCCTTGCCTTCTAGCTGAATTTCTTTAGCCAATTTTAGCGCGGCCTCTTCTACCTTCTCCGGCATGGACTTCATCCGAACAGGCATAGGATTAAATTGGACAGCAGTAGTATTTAACGGCATTACTCCGAATGAACTGCGAATGGAAAAGGCGAATTCATCAAATTGCTTAGGCTTTTCCATAGTAGCAAAAGACAGGAGCAACACGAAAAAGGTCATCAATAGACTCATCAAGTCACCGAAGGTTACAACCCATGCTGGGGCCCCTTTTACGCATTCTGGACATTTTTTAGCGTCTCCCATTCGACTGTCCTATTCTTTTCCGGCTTCCATCAACTCACGTTGTGATGGGGAAAGGAATGCTTTGAGTTTTTGTTCTACGGCGCGGGGGTTGTCTCCCGATTGAATTGAAAGAATGCCTTCAATTGTCACTTCGCGAACAAGCAACTCACTTGCGGTTCGAACTTTAAGAATTCCAGCGAGGGGTAAGAACACTACGTTGGATGCAATGGAACCATAGAGGGTGGTCAAAAGAGCAGTCGCCATACCGGCAC
This sequence comes from uncultured bacterium, assembly GCA_938082445.1. GTDB lineage: Bacteria > Hydrogenedentota > Hydrogenedentia > Hydrogenedentales > DTSJ01. The sequence continues at coordinate 765 of CALLLL010000092.1, read as the reverse complement.
CAATCGCAGAAGGGTCATCCATACCGGCCAACATTTGCACCAACCCAATGAGAGTCCCAATCATGCCAAAAGCAGGTGCTGCGCCACCAAGGGCTTCAAGAATTGCTTGCCCCTTGGCATGGCGATCTTCCATGAAGGCAACTTCTGTCGTTAAAATATCTTTGATGAGTTCAGGGGCAGTTCCATCAATGGCAAGCTGAATACTTTTTTGCAGAAATTCATCACCAGAATCATCCACTTTGCCTTCTAAAGCCAAGATGCCTTCGCGACGAGCGATAGTTGCGAATTCGATAATTTGTTCAATCAATCCACCTGGATCAGCGTCTTTATTAAAAAATGCATTTTTAATCGGACCGATAATCCCCAGCATATCGGACAGGGGATAGTTGATCAAACCAGATGCAATGGTCCCTCCAAATACAATTACCATTGAGGGGATATTGATAAAAATTCCGAGTGGACCACCGAAAACGATGGACACAAGTATAAGTCCGAAACCACCGATGATGCCGAGTACGGTTGCGATATCCATAATGCTTATTCTGTTTCCTGGTTGGGCTCAAATGTAGGGTTAAGGACGGAACGTTTGTATTCTAGCACCGCTTGAATGACGTCTTCTACCGATTCTTTTACCATAACTTTTTTTCCTGAAGTCAATGTAACAATAGTATCGGGTGTAGACTCGATTTCCTGAACCATTTCAGCATTTAAAACAAATTCTGTGCCCGATAGTCGTGTAAGCTTAACCATTTGTCTACCATCCTT
>CALLLL010000091.1 GCA_938082445.1 uncultured bacterium | reverse complement strand
TAAAAAGCAAGCACCCGGGCATCACCCAATTTCGCGGGACAGGACTCATGATCGGTGTTCATTTTGAGCAAGTTGTCACACCTGTGCTGACCGCTATGTTTGATCACAAAATCTTATGTGGACCAGCTGGCCCGAATGTCCTGCGCTTCTTACCTGCACTCATTGTCACCCCTGAACAAGTAGACCACGTCGTATCCGTTTTGGATACCGTACTGGGAGAACTATAATGCCATCCTCCGATTTTATTGCACTGTCTGATTATACGACCGAAGAACTAATCGCCTTATTGGATTTAGCTAAAGACCTTAAACAAAAACGTGCCAACGGCGAACTGTATCAACCCCTGCTTGGTAAAACCATTGCCATGCTGTTTGAAAAACCCAGCTTACGCACACGCATGACCTTTGAAGCCGGTATATTTCAACTCGGCGGACATGCTATTTTCCAAACCACTAAGTTAGGTGAACGAGAAACAGTGCCCGATATGGCCCGCAACATTGATCGATGGGTAGAAGGCATCGTAGCACGCACGCATTCGCATGAAGCCGTGTTGGAATTGGCTGAATACGCTGATGCTCCCGTTATAAATGCACTTACCGACGACCTGCACCCTTGCCAAGTACTTGCCGATGCTCAAACTATTTTGGAGCACAAAGGGTCCTTGGATGGATTGAAAGTAGCCTTTGTTGGAGACGGCAACAATATGTTTGCTTCTTGGGCAAACTTAGCAACACGTTTTTCATTCGACCTGACCTTGGTCTGCCCCGAGGGCTACGAACTCACGGGTGCAGCCCATGACTATGCGCAAACCAATGCAAATGGCGAATACAGCATGACCAATGACATCACAGCCGGTGTACAAGGGGCTGATGTTATCTATACTGATGTGTGGGCCAGCATGGGGATGGAAGAAGAATACCAACAGCGCCTCAAAGAATTTATGCCTTACCAAGTTAACGAATCGATGATGGCTCAAGCCAATGACGATGCTATATTCATGCACTGCCTTCCTGCTCACCGCGGCGAAGAAGTCACTCATGAAGTAATTGAAAGTAAACAATCGGTCGTGTTTGACGAAGCGGAAAACCGCTTACATGCACAAAAAGCCGTTATGGTTCATTTGATGAAGTAATAACAGACTTAGGAGTAAGAAGAAATGTCTGACATTAAAAAAGTAGTACTCGCGTATTCAGGTGGACTGGATACTTCCATCATCCTTAAATGGTTGCAAGAAACCTATAAAGCCGACGTGGTTGCCTACATCGCAGATGTAGGGCAAGGAGAAGAAACGGAACCGGCCCGCATTAATGCGGAAAAAACTGGTGCTTGCGCAGTCTACGTGAAAGATCTCAAAGAAGAATTCGCGCGTGACTACGTGATGCCTGCAATGAAGGCCAATGCCATCTACGAAGGCACCTACTTACTGGGTACCTCCGTTGCACGCCCATTGATTTCTAAAGCCCATATCGAAATCCTACGAGAAGAAGGCGCTGATGCTGTGTCTCATGGAGCCACCGGTAAAGGTAACGACCAAGTTCGCTTCGAGCTGGGTTACTATGCCCTCGAGCCCGGCGTAAAAGTTATCGCACCTTGGCGTGAATGGGACCTCAACAGCCGCGACTCCCTTATCGCCTATGCCGAAAAACACGGTATTGAAATCCCACCGCCCAAAATCAACAAACACTCCATGGACCGCAACACACTCCATGTGTCCTACGAAGGCGATATCCTGGAAGACCCTTGGGCTGAGCCAAAAGAAGACATGTTCTTGACTACCGTTAGCCCGATGGCTGCTCCTGATGAGCCCACCTATGTCGAAATCGACTTTGAAGAAGGTATGCCGGTAGCCGTAGACGGTGTCGCGATGACCCCACATGGCATCCTTGAGCATCTCAACATACTCGGTGGCGACAACGGTATCGGCCGCGTTGATATCGTCGAAAATCGCTTCGTGGGCATGAAATCCCGTGGTGTATACGAAACACCCGGTGGCACCATTCTTTATGTAGCGCACCGTGGCGTTGAGTCCATCACCATGGACCGCGAAGTCATGTTACAACGCGATCAGTTATCCCCTAAAATTGCCCAACTCATTTACAACGGCTTCTGGTTTGCCCCTGAATTCGAAATGATGATGAGCATGGTCGACAAATCACAAGAAAACGTGACTGGTACCGCCCGCGTACGTCTGTACAAAGGAAACTGTGACCTCGTGGGTCGTCGTGCGGAAAAATCGCTTTATGACGAACGCATCACATCCTTTGAAGACGATGAAGGCGCTTATGACCAAACTGATGCGACGGGGTTTATTAACCTGAATTCCCTGCGTCTGCGTGTGCGTAAAAACGCTGGATTGTAATGACCTGTAAATATTATGGATAATTTCAAATTAATTCATCCTTGTGGCATAACGATTTCGCAAACAACAACGGAATCTGAGGTTCGGGATCATACTGAGCTAGGAAATACATTAGGTTCGTATTATTTTGAAATTGCAAATATTTTGGATAGAAAAGTTAAAGTTTCACTATATTTCAACAACAACCAACTAGAAAGAGTAGTCATATTCCTTAGTGATTTGAAATATGGAATAGGCTGGGATGTTTGGAGTCAAAAAAAAGAACTGCAACGCACTTCAGATACCAAAACTTTTTTGGGAGAACTAGGTTATCCCCCCAAAAAGTATTCATGGGGTTATGTTTGGGCAGGATACGACTCTGAAAAAAGATTAGGCCTTGGCACAATAACTTTCAAACCGGAATAAGATATTATTTCAAACAAAGGATATTTACATGAAAAAACTTTGGGGTGGACGCTTCGAGCAAAAAACGGATGCACTCGTTGAGGCACTTGGTGAATCCGTGTCATTCGATGCACGCTTGGCTCCGTGGGATATCCGCGGGAGTATCGCTCATGCACGCATGCTGGGTGAGCAAGGTATCATCCCCAAAGGTGACGTAAAAAAAATCATCTCCGGGCTTAAGAAGATCGCCAAGCAGATTGAAGCAGGTGATTTTGAATACAGCACAGAGCTCGAAGACATCCACATGAACATCGAATCGGCACTTACTGACGCCATCGGCGATGCAGGCAAACGCTTACACACTGGACGCAGTCGTAATGACCAAATAGCAACCGACGTTCGTATGTGGGCACGTGACCAAATCGATATCATCATAGAATTACTCGGCGCAATCCAGCTTTCCCTCGTCGAATTCAGCGAAAAACACGTCGATGTAATCTTGCCCGGCTGCACACACCTGCAACACGCACAGCCAGTATTGTTAGCGCATCAAATGCTCGCCTATGTAGAAATGTTTGCCCGTGACGCACAGCGTTTCGCTGAGTTGCGTAAGCGTGTAAACATCATGCCCTTAGGTTCTGCCGCGATGGCCGGGACCACCTATCCCATTGACCGCGCTATGGTTGCCAAAGAACTCGACTTTGACAGTGTTTCCGTAAACTCTATGGATGCAGTGTCCGATCGTGATTACCTTATCGAGTTTTGCTCGAATGCCTCCATGGTGATGATGCACCTCTCGCGTTTTTCCGAAGAGCTCATTCTCTGGTCCACCCAAGAATACAACTACATCGTCATCGGTGATGCATTCACTACTGGCTCCAGTATCATGCCGCAAAAGAAAAATCCCGATGTCGCTGAATTGGTTCGTGGAAAAGTTGGCCGAGTCTACGGAGATCTCACCGCCATGCTTACCTTGATGAAAGGTTTGCCCATGACCTACAACCGAGATTTACAAGAAGACAAAGAGCCTGTCTTCGATGCGTCCGACACTGTTCAATTGTGTTTAGCTGTAGTCGCAAAAATGATCCCAACCATCAAGGTCAATGCCGAAGCCATGCTCGATGCCACACAAGAAGGCTTTCTTGAAGCAACCGATCTTGCCGATTATTTGACCGCCAAAGGTATGCCTTTCCGTGAGTCCCATGAAGTCGTAGGAAACATGGTTCTTCACTGCACTAAAAACAAGTTGCGCTTTGCCGACTTAAACCTTGAAGCCTTTCAATCCTTCTCAACATTATTCGAGAAGGATATTCACGCTGTGCTCTCTCCGCAAAATATCGTGAAAGAACGCAACACCATCGGCGGTACCTCACCCAAGCGTGTACGGGCAGCTCTTAAAAAGGCTCAAAAACGCTTGACGTAGCCTAGCATTTCTGGTTAAATGATCCCGCCTAATCCCAATTAGGAAAATACTTTACAATTTTGGTTGATTTCGTAATTATCCATGTTTTATGGTAGGCTTAGTGTATATTGATGAGGGGGTTCATGACTACTGAACACAACACTATACTGGTTGTAGATGACGAAAAGGTCATTCGTGACTTGATTTCGGATATTCTCAACGATGAAGGCTATCCTGTGCATACCGCTGAAAGCGGTGCAGCAGCCCTCGAACTCCTGCGCGGCTCCCATGATTATGTGCTCATGTTTACCGACATCATGATGCCCGAAATGGACGGTATTGAATTGATTCAGGCCGCCCGTGAAGTTGACCCCTCCCTCATTCCCATCGTCATGACCGGTTATGCCACCCTGGAAACAGCGCGCGCAGCGGTAAAAGCCGGAGCATACGATTATGTGGTCAAACCATTCAGCTTAGGCGAAATTAAACTTGCTGTAAGCAATGCTTTAGACCGATACAATTTGGTCCGTGAAAATGCACGACTGCGTGATTTAACCGATCTGTTTGAAATCAGCGAAAACATCGCAGCTATACACCATGAAGACCAGTTAATGGATTTCGTCCTTAATGCAAGTCTACAACGTGTCAACGCCGAACGTGGCTCTATCATGGTTCCTTCCCGCGATGGGAAAAGTCTTCTTATGGCTGCCAAAGTGGGTAATTACACCAATGCGGTGGAAACAGAAGTCGACATCAATAACAGTATTTCCGGATGGGTCGCACGAAACAATCTCCCACTGTGTGTGCAAGATTTAGAAAACAGTTCAGACCTGACTGAAATTAGTAATAAGTTAGACGACAAATCATTCATCTCCGTTCCCATGGAACCTTCGTCGTCTATTAATGGTGAAAACGGTACACAAGTAGAAGTTGCACCGGAACATCAAAGCTCCAAAGTATTGGCCGTTCTCAATGTTGATCAAAAACGTGACGGTAGTGCCTTTACCGATGGTGATTTAAAAGTTCTCAACATCATAGCGAATCAAGCCGCAGTGGCTTTGGAAAATGTACGCTTGCTCGGTGAAATAGAATTGGCCAATATGGCCACTCTCAATTCTATGGCAAAAGCCCTTGAAGCCAAAGACCAGTACACCCACGGGCACAGTGAACGCGTACGCAATTATGCCGTCATGGCTGCTCAACTCTTAGGCTTATCAAAAGAAGATCAAGAAACCATATGGCTCGGTGCCATGCTTCACGATGTAGGTAAAATCGGAGTAAGCGATGCGATCCTAAATAAAACCGAAAAACTTTCCGATGAGGACTGGGAACAAATCAAACTCCATCCTGTCATTGGCTATGATGTATTAAAACCCGTTTCGTATCTCAATGAAAAACACCTTGCTCTCATTCGTTCACACCACGAGCGATTAGATGGCACCGGCTATCCCGACGGCCTCACTGAAGACCAACAAGATATTCGCGTACGTATTTTAGCTGTAGCCGACACCTACGATGCCATGTCCGGTGACCGTGCTTACCGTAAAGGACTCCCCCCTGAAGTCATCATTGAAGAACTCGAGTTTTGTGGCAATTCCAAAAAACTCGACAAAGATGTGGCCAACCTTTTTATTAAACTTATCAAGAGTGGCGAGATCAATCACTACGGTGAAAACGAACCCAAGATCGTCTAAGTTACACCCTGTATCCGATGCATATTCTCATCGCCCCAGACTCATTTAAAGAAAGCTTAAGCGCTCCTGACGTCGCTCAATCAATTGCTCAGGGATTAAAACGTGTTTGGCCTGATGCCACCTACACCTTATGCCCCATGGCCGATGGCGGTGAAGGTACTGTAGAAACACTTGTCAATGCCTTGGGGGGCTCCTATGTCCCTGCCCCCGCCCATGATCCGCTCATGCGCCCAATATTTACACAATACGGTCTAATCAACGATGGCAGCACAGCACTCATAGAAGTAGCAAAAGCTTCAGGACTCGATTTAGTCACCCCCGATGAACGTGACACACTCGCAGCAACTTCCTACGGTACCGGTGAACTCATTGCTCATGCCCTCGACCAAGGCATTCGAGAATTCATCATTGGATTGGGCGGAAGCGCTACAACAGACGGCGGTGCTGGCATCGCACAAGCATTGGGATTTACCTTGCTGGACAATCAAGGCCAAGTAATTCCAAAAGGCGGTGCTGGATTACTTAGTCTAGCCTCTATCGATCATCTGCACGCTCATGCAGGCATTGATGAAGCTCAATTTAGTATTGCGTGTGATGTCACGAATCCCCTTGTCGGCCCAACAGGTTCAGCCCACGTTTACGGCCCCCAAAAGGGAGCTTCCCAAAGGCAAGTCGAATTATTGGATCAAGCTTTGAAACATTACAGCACTATCCTTCAAGCGTATACGCTTAATCCACGTCCCAAGCAATACAAATACATCCATGACTTGCATGAGTTACCCGGTGCAGGCGCTGCTGGTGGAATTGCTGCAGGTCTATTGGCTTTACTACCAGCGAATTTAGCACCGGGAGTAGAACTTATTGCACAAGCATATGGGCTCAACCAATTAATGAAAGAAGCCGATCTCGTTATCACCGGAGAAGGTAAAATCGATTTTCAAACCCATCAAGGAAAAGTCCCAAGCGGTATTGCCATGATGGCCGAGGAATACAACAAACCCGTCATAGCATTCTGCGGAACACGTGAGGCAGAACTAAGCCCAGATACCGATGCCCTATTTACCACTATTTATGCCATAGATTCCATTGCCCATTCTTCACAAGATGCTATGCAACAGGCCGCCACACACCTTGCCACCTTAGCAGAAACCTTTGCGAATGAATGGGCAGGGTGCTAGACTTAGCCCATGAGTTCCGAAACCTATACCAACACCCATCAAGGTCGGCTAAGCCGTGTTCTGCCTGATCTATTGGCACATCGCCAACTGTTACTCGACCTCATCGGGAAAGACCTTCGCGTCCGCTATCGCTACGCCTTAATGGGCGTCGCCTGGGCCATTATCGAGCCGCTTCTCATGATGTTGGTACTCACCTTTGTATTCAGTTATGTATTTCAGATTCGATTTGATGGCCTGATGGGGGAAGCCGATATACGCACCACGGCCCTTGTTATTCTGAGCGGACTTCTCGCCTGGCAATTTTTCTCCAACAGCTTGTCGACCGCAACCGAATCCCTCGTTGACAATCGAAGCCTCATAACCAAAGTCCATTTTCCACGTGAAGTTATCCCCTTAGCCAGCATAGGCGTAGCGTTAGTTAATACCGTAATAGGTAGCATTCTATTTGTCATCATTTACACAACTCTGCTCGGCACCTTGCCCCCCTTGGCCATACTTTTAATCCCCTTTCTATTCTTGATCCAGCTTGCCATAGTCATTGGACTCAGCTTACTCACCGCCTGCTTGAATGCTCAATTCCGTGATATCAGTTACATGGTTAACGCCCTACTCATGTTTGGTTTCTATGCCAGCCCTGTATTTTACGAACCTGCCTTAGTCCAAGCACGTCTCACTGAACGGGGGCTTGAACACTGGTATCCACTCCTCTTTGCCAACCCCCTATGCGGACTCATCACCGCCTATCGTGAAATATTGTTCCACCACCAACTCCCCTCGCTTAACATACTGGCTTGGCCCATCATTTGTGCGGTCCTCGTTCTTGGAATTGGTCTAAAAATCTTTCGCCATCAATCGCCTACCCTCGCGGATAAACTCTAATGCCTAAGCCCGTTATCGAAGTCAGCCAAGTGCGTAAAGACTACCGTAGCCAACGCGGCGGGCGAGTTTTACTGGGAAAACGCGGGCTCTCCGATTGGATTCGAGGAAAACGTTCGACTATTTCCACGGCCCTTCAAGACATCGACTTCACTGTTGAAGCAGGCGAAGCCTTTGGTATTATCGGCGCAAACGGTTCGGGTAAAAGCACACTTCTAAAGTTAATTTCTGGCGTCACCATTCCAAGCCAAGGAAACGTAACTGTGCACGGGCGTGTAGCTTCCTTGCTCGAATTGGGTGCAGGCTTCCACCCGATGCTCACCGGTCGCGAAAACATTTATCTAAATGCCGGAATTCTCGGACTGACGCATGCCGAAGTGGATTCAGTCTTTGAGGATATCGTTGAGTTTTCCGGCATAGGGGCCTACATCGATAAGCCTGTTGATACCTATTCCAGCGGTATGTACGTACGTTTGGGCTTCTCTGTCGCGGCCTACACCAATCCCGATATATTTCTGATTGATGAAGTACTCGCAGTTGGTGATGAGGCCTTTCAGCGAAAATGCCGCGGGCGTATTGGCGAGCTCATTGAAGAAGGCAAGACTCTAGTCTTTGTATCGCACGACCTTGAGCTGGTTAATTCCCTATGTCAACGAGTCCTACTACTCAACGAAGGCAAAATGGTTTTAAACGACCGCTCACCCAAAGTAATTGAGCATTATCTACATCAAATCGTGTCCGACGAGATTCCTGAAGATGCAGCACATCCGAAGACCAATATTGAATGCGGCAATCTTCGCGCAACCTTTTCACAAGGGCAGATTCGCCTCACCTACAAAGAGGAACAACTCACCCACGGCCTTCATGTGTACACATCCATACTTACGCATACCCTTTGGAATGACTCCACCAAGTTGCGCTGGGAGCAATCAGAATCCATCGATCATGGTGGATACCGTTTTATTGGCATCTCCCGGCGTTTTCCGTATCAATTAATTTGGGAAGTACGCCCCGGTACACAGGACTCCATAGACATGGACATCACTATCGAATGTTCAGGTAATCTCAGGCTTCAAGAATTTCATACATCCATCTGCCTCCCCACTGCATATACCCACTGGACAAGCGATCACGAAGCAGAAGCTTTCGAAGAATTAACACCGAGTCAATCCGATTGGCAACATCTAAACACGAACTATGCGCACGGTCACACCTTGGAAGCCAGCAGCGACACACAGCCAAAAGTGCGTTTTCTAAGCAATCTAAACAACGAGAACGGCCCCGTTTGCATGACCCCTATCAACACGGACTACTATGAAAATGCCCGTGTACTACAGGCCTTACGCACAGGCAATCAAAGCCCTATTCATCTCACTCCCGGCCAACATCATTTTTTCTCAGGCTCAATCCAAGTCGGACAATAATTCACCTTCACCATTGGCTAAATCCCGTCCCATTTGATATGCTTAGACCATACGCCAAGTGGCCCAACCAGCAGGAAGCCGTATGTCCAGTGAAGTCCTCGAGACCGCAACATCAAACATAGTCTCCACAACTTATTCCAAAACGAAACACCGTACACTTTCACGACGTGGTGTACTGTGGTTAGGCCAGACGTGTAATCTGCGCTGTTACTTTTGCTATTTTCTCAATCGTATCGCTGATACCGATCATCCTGAACACCCATTTATGTCCTTGGAGAAAGCCAAAGAAATCTGCTATACACTGCGCTACACCTACGGAAACAATGCCATTGATATCCAAGGCGGTGAACCCACCATTCTGCCCGACATTCTCGAACTTATCAGCTATTGCCGTGAAATTGGACTCTACCCAACGCTCATCACAAACGGTTTGGTCTTGGCAAAAAAAGAAAAACTCCAGGAATATAAAGACGCCGGCATACGCGATTTCCTCGTAAGTCTTCACGGCATTGGTGATGTACACGATGAAGTCGTTTGCCGAAAAGGCGCATACGTTAAAATTATTCAAGCCATTGAAAACATGGCTGAGTTAGGTGTTCCCTTTCGATTCAACTGCACCATGTCTAAGCCCGTAATTCCTCTACTGCCCGAAATTGCGCAAAAAGCCATCGACTACGGAGCCAACGCAGTAAACTTTATCGCTTTCAACCCATTCGAAGATCAAGAAACCGGTATTCGTACCCACGACAATGTGCCCTCCTACACCGATATTGCTCCAACCCTGTGCGAAGCCATCGATAAACTCGAAGACGCTGACATAGAATGCAATGTGCGTTACTTACCCTTGTGCTTGGTCGAAGAACGTTACCGAAAACACTTCTTTAATTTCCCTCAACTACCCTATGACCATCATGAATGGGATTACAACAGCTGGAATTGGACGGGCCTACAGCCCCAACGCATGAAGGGCGAAAAACTCGTCCCACCCTTTTTAATCGGCCCTTTCGCACGCGAATGCCAATATCGCTACCCAGGCATTTCACGCCGTTATTACGAACACCCTACCCTTGGCAAACTCGGGGTATTCACACAGCACACTCTTGCCAAGGCCACTCGGGTCCTCGGCGGAAAAGCACGACTATATCAAGCTGAGGCCCGCAATCGTGCCCATCAAGATGCTGGATACAAACACGTTTCCGCCTGCGAATCGTGTGCACTCAACACCATCTGCGACGGTTTTCATTGCGATTACACCGAACTGTTTAGCGACACAGAAGCCCAAAGTGTGAATGATATACCTAAAGTGACTGACCCATGCCACTATATCCAGCACCAAGAAAAAATCATTGAACCTGAAGATGAATCCTGGGCCTAGTATGAACTTCGTTCATCTCTACAAACACGTATGCACCATCATTGTACTAACCGTTGCAACAATTCCTCTTCAAGCAATGGCAAAAGACTCACTCTTTAAACCGTCGCACACCCCTTGGGTATCTTCCGCCGACGGACGGGACATTCGCTGCACCTTGCTAGTAACTCCTCTTGGTGAAACCGATGCGTATGAATTGGCCCATCAGGCCTCATGGAATGAACGTATTTTCGTCATAATTGAAGAAAATGAAAAAGTCGAATCTACTTTTAAAAAGTCATTGAACACTACCGATGTGCTAATCATCACTCAAGCTGCCTGGGATATAATGTCCCCCGCTACACAAACAACGATTATAGATAAATTAAATAAAGGCATTGGCCTCGTACTCTTTTCAGAAAAAGCAGACTTAACATTCATTGACTCTTTAGAAATGAGTGTCCTCCCTATTGAATTAAAACCTGATTATTCTATGCCCTTGCGTATAGTTGAAGAAACACTCGGCTTTCAATTTACCACGTTTAAAAACGACCATAGTCGCGTTGTCCAAGTAGAACACCATTCCCCTTCTTTGTCCCATACACTCATACCAATCGAACACATTGATGGGGTTAAGCCAAAAATCATTTATGACTATCGTATTGGAACCATTATTCGAGCCGTTCAATGGAGCGCCAATAAAAAAACATCCATTGGTATAGAATCCATTATTCCCCCCGACACAACCGATCCCGATCCCTCGATAGTTCCCCCACAAATCCCCCCCGAATTCTTGGAATATATGTTGGACTCTCAAATGCAGATGCCAACAACACCCATTAAATTAAAGCTTACAAAGCCCAGTAGCAAATCATACTCCATCGATGTGCGTATGCGACAACCACACCGAGATTTGGATTTTTCATTTACCCAACCCGATACTTTCCCCAAGGGACAAGATACGCACACGTTTCACATTCCCATTCTTAAAGGAGAAGTATGGATGGATGTGTGGCTGCGCGACGGTCTCGATATCATCGATTGGCACAGCATAGAATTGCAACAAGAATCGTGGCCCAAGTTAACAAAAGTCAAATTTTCGAAACGACGTGTAAATCCCACTGACCTTATCGAAGCAAAGTTTTATGTACGCCCTAACCGTTTCACCCCAAAACCGACTTATGCCTACATGCTAATACGTGACCAACACGATCGTGTCATTAACACTAAGCGTTTAATTGTCTCCCCACAAGGCGGCGAATTTTCAATGTCCATCAACTGGAATGATATCCAAAGCCAAACATTGCGTGTGGAACTCTACTTAAATGACAACTCTAGAGGGTTAAGCGAATGGGGCCGACGCACTGCGAGCTACGCATTTGCCGATCTCACAGTTAAACAACCACTGGTCCCAACGTTACAATGGGGTATCGAAGGCGAAATGCTGGATGAACCAGCATTGGCCAAAAAGAATCAATGGCTCCATCAAATAATGGGCGTAAAACATCTCCATGTACCCTCGAGTGGAATCCGGCACGATCTCACATGCATTGCCCATGTGAATGCCTTTCCACAAATACCAACGCTTGATTCAGCCGAACAAAAACTATGTTATTCTTCACAAGAATTCCGCGTACATCAATACGCTCATTTGGAGCGGTGGTTATTCCGTCATCCCCCTGACGCAAACCAAGTGATTGCACTCACCTCGCCAAAGATCGACTCCATAAAACCACATCTTAGCTCCTGCGATTCGGATTCATGCCTTGAGTATCTCCAGAAACAACTAAAACGCTTATACCCCACTGTTGATGTTTTAAATGAATACTGGGGTACCCAATTTTCTCAGTGGGAAGACTTACGAGTACCCAAAAAGATACCACTTGATTCTCCACCATGGTTCAATATCCATACCATCGAAGAACAATTATTCAACGAGACCATCCAGCATGCACATCAACAATTGAGCGATTATACAGCCAAGCAACCTATAGGCATTAAACTTTCTACAACAGAAACGACCCCGTTTAGTCACCATTGGGCCGATTTGCTTTCCAATGCTGAGTGGATCGACACTCCCAATACTCATTTATTGATAGATAAGATTGGATCGTTTCGTTCGAAAGAGGCATTGACCAACATTAGTTTAACTCCAGACGACCTAATCCAATCCCCACAGTGGCTATGGCATGCTTTGCTTCTTGGAACCAATAGTCTATCCATCGAAGATTCTCACGGGCAAGATGAAGCAATTGAGATTATGGCCCAGGAATACCGCACGATTCCCCACGGAGTCCGTTCTCTTATTCAAGCGTCAACACCGGCACCGGCTTCAGTCGTCATTTACGAAAACAATAATGCACGAATACACGCATTAGCAGATAAAAACAACCGATTAATGCATGCGCAAAATGCTGCGATCAGCACCTTACAAAGCTTAGGCATTCAGTATCAATTTGTATCTTTCGCTCAAATGCTTGATGATACATTAAAAAACTTCCCTCTAGTAATGCTTCTTCAAATCGATTCTTTAAGTCTAGAAGAAGAAGCTTTTTTAATTCAGTATGCTAAAGAAGGAGGAACGATACTGGCCGATCAAGCACCTGGAAAACTTGATGAGCACGGGCGAACAGTTTCAGAGAAGCGGCCGCTCATGGAACACATCACCCAGATTGACATAAGCGACGATCAAAGTCTCGACAATATTTTAAAAGACAACCTTATTGAGCGCCTACACCCCAATATCACAAAAACTAGTGCCTCCTCATTTCGATGGTTCAACTACCGTTACGGAAAAGCTACACTTTACGGGATGATTGCCAAAAATTCTAAAAAGCATTCTCCCCCTAGCTTAAGCATCCCAAATCCCTTGTGGGCCTTTGACATACTTAAGAATGACACAACGGATTTACGGTATCGACAAGACAATCTACGCCCAAAAATTAATGACCGTGGGGCAGGATTATTCGTAACTCTCCCATATCGTGTAAGCCGTATACTACTAGACGCGCCAGCAGAAGCCCTGATTGGTCAGCGACTCTATTTTAAATCCACCTTAAAAACCTATGATGCTCTACCCGGCGATCACTTATTAGCTGTACGTTTATTGGATTCTCAAGGAAATTCCGTCCACTATTATGAGACCATCGTTGAACACAAAGAAGGGGAAACTGAATCAACAGGGTTTATCCCTTTAGCACACAATGAGCCCCTAGGAGTCTACACCCTTGAAGTTCGCGACGTCCTCACAGGAACCATAGCACTTCACCCCTTCAGGGTAGTGAACACCCTAACACCCGAGACCGAAGGCAGCCCCAAGTCCCCCTCAGCTAAATCTGTTTTCTCAAAATAAGTTTAAAATTTACCCTACAGTATGCATAATGCCTAGAACTGAGGAAACAAGGACTCAACTATGTCATTGCGCGACCAATTATTTAATGAAATCCTCTTAGCCCGCCAGCGTGTATATGCCGTGGGCGAACCTACGCCTTTGGAACAGGTCCCACTGCCTCTCAATGCCGAAGTGTATTTAAAGCGAGAAGACCTCTCCCCTATCCACGCCTATAAATGGCGGGGCGCCTATAACCGAATGGCTGTCCTCAACCAAGATGAGCGTGCAAACGGTGTCATCGCTGCTTCTGCCGGGAATCACGCCCAAGGCGTCGCGCTCGCTGCCCAAAAACTTGATATCCATGCACGCATCTTTATGCCGCAATCCACTCCGCGCATGAAACAAATCGCCGTACAAAAACACGGCGGCGATCGCGTAGAAATCATCCTACACGGCGATAACTATTCCGAAGCGGCAGCGCGTGCATTTGAAGAACTTAATAATTCCCAGGCAACTTATATTCATGCCTACGATGACTTAGGCACGATGGGTGGACAAGGCACATTGGCAGACGAAATCGTCATGTCAGGAGATGGTCCCTTTGATGTCGCTTATTTACAAATCGGCGGAGGCGGGATGGCGGCTTCTGTCGCGTGTTGGCTCAAACACTACAACCCCGGCATTCGTATTGTTGGTGTAGAAGGCATAGAGCAAGCCAGCATGAATGCCGCTGTTAATGCAGGCTCACCAGTGGAATTAGACTACGTTGATGTATTTTGCGACGGTACAGCTGTAAAAAAAGCAGGTGAACTCACCTATCCCCTCTGCGCTGAACTCATCGATGAATTTATCACCGTCACCAACGAAGAAGTCTGCGCCGCCATCCAACTCCTATGGGAATCAAGACGATGCATTCCCGAACCCGCTGGTGCTATGGGACTCGCTGGGCTCATGAAGCAAAGCGATAGCCTCAACGGCGAAAAAGCCCTTTGCATTATCTGCGGCAGCAACGTCGATTTCGGTCAACTTGCCTGGATTGGACGTCATGCTGGTATCGGTGGCGGACGTCGACGTTATATGCGCTTCGAGATAGGCGAGAAAAGTGGTGAAATGCTCCGCCTCATCAGTTCAGCCTTAGAAGGCGTGAACATCATTGAATTTCAATATGGAAAAGTTGCCCATGACCATGCCTGGCCCGTCATCGGATTCGAGGCCTCTCCCATGGCGCTGGAGCGCCTTGTCCAGTACCTCACAGAACTCAAAATCCCCTACGAAGATGTCACTTCTGAAGAAGATGTCGAATTTCGTATCATCCATTACGATTCTGATCTCTTCTCCTACCCGTATTTCATTAAACTTGAATTTCCCGAACGGGCTGGAGCCTTACACGACTTTTTATCCAGCATTGAAGGCATCGCCAATATGTGCTATTTCAATTATGCCTACACCGGTGAACAAGTCGGGCGCGCACTGCTTGGCTTCGAATTTGAATCGGAAGAATTACAAGCGAGCTTCAAAGATATTCTCAGTAATTCAGATACCGATTACCATGAAATCAGCCTGGAAACCTTGGGACGGATTCTATAAAGCCAGCATATTCGCAAACATGCGCACGGTTCCAGGATGTAATTCGCGCAGTTGTCGATACCAACCCAGTGCCGTATACACATACATACCTTCTCCATAATCAGCGACCAACAGACTACCCGGCGGATTCGACTCGCCCGGATCTTGAACATCAATCAATGGAGTATAAGCTCTATCCCATTTAGAGGGAAAGTACAAGCCTCGCTCCTGACGCCACCCATCCCAATCGCTATCCACCATAACGTTAGGGGTCGTAAATAATGGATGCCTAGGTTTGAGTACCGTAATAGGCGCATCTTCTCGAGTCACTCGGTTACGGCTCAGGGTTAATGGGTAGGGCGCGAATTCTTCTTTCCACTCAAAAGTTTTTTGATACATCACCAGTACCGTTCCGCCCCGCTTCACATAATCCAAAATCGCCTGATTATTTGCTACCAAATCCTTGCGCACCAAATATGCACGAATATCTACAATTATCGTACTGAATTCATCCAATTTCGAAGCTGAAAAATCATCTTTCTCTAAGGATTCATACGGCACCCCCATGCGATCCAGTGTGGTTAAAAATGTATCATCATAACTTTTAATCACACCCACATTAATATTATCCGGCACAGCATAATCCACCACACGAATCGTACCCGTAGCCCCATAATCATTTTCAGGAATGGCCGCTGTCAGAGAATAATCCCCTGCTTTCAAATCAGAATTTATTTTCACCGGAATCGAAATCACTTTCTCTTCATCTTCACCAGCAAAGGCCATGTTTAATTTTGTATTAGGCAACTTAATTCCCTTAGGTGATACAAACCGTATCTCGACTTCGTTGGCTTCAGGGGTATAATTCGTCATAGCCAATGACACGACAGCCTCTTTACTGCCCTGTTGCACCAAATACGGTTCGCC
>CALLLL010000090.1 GCA_938082445.1 uncultured bacterium | reverse complement strand
TTTACGTAGCGCTGTTGGAAGCGCAGTTCTAATTTGGTTGCTTCTCCTCCTGCGGTAATGCTGTCGCCGTAGCCGATGACATTGAGTGTGCCTCCATTATCCAGTATAGATTTAGTTTTGGAAAGTTGATAGCTGTAGCATGTAGGGCTAATGAGGTTGTATGGATTGGTGCTGGTGTAATCGACAAATACGAAGAATGGGAGATTTCCGTATCCGGGATGCTCGGTGTGGTTGAACTCTTTTTTACCGTAGAGAACATTGGTGCTGAAATCGGGCATTGATGACTGGGCTGTGCGGGCTATTGTGCCTGCTTTATAGTCGACGACATAATCACGCCCTTCTTCATAGACAATAAGCCCTTGTTGGTCTTGGGCATACTTGTTCCGCACAGTTACGGAGCCGGGTAGTATTGAATCGTACATCAGTTCATTGGGTTCTGTGCCTACGAGTACAAGGCTGTCTCCATGTATGGATCTGTTATTGGATGAGCTAAGAGTGGTGCATCCGCTGAGGGTTGTTGCAAAGAGCACTAATGCACACCACATTAAAATTGGTTGATTTGATTTCATGTTGGGTTCCTGAACGTAGTGGTTTTGAGCTTCTTCGAGCAGCTCGGTGTCAAGTGTATAGTCCATAGGGATTATATCCATTTTGATATCGCTTATGTACAGTTATTTTCACTCTCTATAAATCAATATTACTGGAAAGTGAACATTCGATTATTTCTTTCGTATTAAGCATAGGTTGATTGATTAGGAGTAGATAAAATGCTTAAGTCTTTGTGGATCATTATGCTGTTCGTACCTTCGATGCTGTGTGCGGCCGAGGATTGGCCTCATTGGACAGGGCCAGAAAGTCGAAATGTTTCAGCGGAGACTGATTTGGTGGAATCTTTTGACCGAAAAACTTTGGCCAATGTGAGGTGGGTGACTCGTTTGGGGGAAATGGCTTTTGGGGCGCCTACTATTTCCAATGGACGTGTGTTTGTGGGAACGAATATGGCTTCAGTGCGTGAAGATAAACGGTTTCGTGGGATTAGAGGGGGAGTCGTGGCCTGTTTGGATGAAGTGACAGGCGAGCGGATATGGAATTTAACGTGCCCTGAGCGAACATGGGGGTTTCCAAAGAAAACGCATATGGAAGATCAACGCTGGGGAATTTGCTCGTCGCCCACCGTGGATGGGGACCGCATTTATGTGGTGACCAATGGAGGGGATTTGGTGTGTCTAGACGTTGAGGGCTTAGCGAATGGCAACGATGGACCGTTTCAGGATGAGGGTCAGTTTATGGCGGGTGAAGGCAATGAACCTGTTGCGTTATTGGAGAGTGATGCAGATATAATTTGGCATTATGATATTCCACGGGAGCTGGATGTGGCGCCGCATGATGTGGCGAGCTCGTCGGTATTGGTGGATGGGAATGTATTGTATTTAACGACATCCAATGGTATTGGTCGAGGTTCACCGGTCTATGCCGTCAAGAGGGATGCTCCTGCTTTTATTGCTGTAGATAAGCGTACGGGGAAATTTTTGGCGCGTGAAGAGGTGGTCTTGAGTCGTAATTTATTTCATGCACAGTGGGGCTCTGCAATTAAAGCAGAGGTGAATGATCGTAAGCTCATTGTATTGGGGGGGAATGATGGATTTTGTTATGCCTTTGAGCTGATTGTGGATGTTGAACATGCTGACCCCGTATTGAAGATGGTTTGGAAGTATGATTGTGTGCCACAGCATTATCGACAATATCCAAATGGTAAAGAAATATATTATTATCAAGGTGATTTACGGGTATATAAGCGTAAGGCGAAGTTGAATAAAGAGATTGCGGCGTTTATAAAGGATAATCCGAAAAAAAAACAGGTGGGAAAATTCATCGACTTGGAGCCATTTAATAATGGAGATGGTTCATTTGTAGGGCCCAGCGAAATTTTGGCTAGTCCTGTCGTATATGAGGACCGAGTGTATGTGGCGATTGGACGTGATCCACTGCATGGTATGGGGCGTGGAGTGTTGTCCTGCTTTAAGGCAACGGGTGAGGGTGATGTAAGTGATAGCGCTGAGGTGTGGAGCTTTGAAGGAATCGGGCGTTCGATGAGCACGGTAGCTGTGGCAGATGGCTTGGTGTATGCAGGGGATTTGGCAGGAAATTTTTATTGCCTGGATGCTATAACTGGGGAATTGGTATGGCAAGAAAAAACGGGGAATGAAATATGGGGGAGTCCAGTGGTTGCTGATGGAAAAGTATATTTAAATACCCAGAATTCGTTTTGGATATTTAAGGCTGGACGAGTTAGAAAGGTGTTGCATATGAGCCGTGGGGGAAGTGAATGCGGTCCGGTGGTTGCAAATGGTGTAGTGTATGCTTATATACGCGGCCAGCTATTTTCTTTGCAGAAGAACTTAGATAGAGTTAATGATTCTCTGGCTAATTAATACCCATAGAGTTTAGATAAGGCTTTGAGCTCTGTTTCGATTGTGCCGAGTTCTTTACGCTCTATGGTGCTTAGGGTTTGTGTGAGCATATTCATGAAATGGACTATGCCTTCGGGTTCCGCGGGATAGCCTATGTTGCCCTGAGGACCATTGGTATTTGTGAGAATGTTTCCGTCTTTGTCGAGGATAGCGAACCAGGGAACTCCGCCGTTTGAAATTCCTTTGGATAAACGGTTGCGAAGTTCTGTGGCACCATCTACTTGGTTTTGCATTATTTCAATAGACGCGTAATCCTTATCGAGAATAGGTTTAACCTTTTCACTAGCGAGAAAGCTATCAAGCCGTTTACACCATCCGCAGGAAGTCGAGCTGAATTTGACGATGAGGCGTTGGTCATCACGTGTTAAGTTGGCGAGTGCATTACTGAGTTGGGTTTCTGCATTTTGATTGGATGCCGTATCAGTTTTGAGTGATTTTACGGTGTGTTTTTTGAGGAAGGCGAGTACTTTTTTAGGGTCGTGTTTTGATCCGACTTCAAAGGGCACCGTAGATTGGTCTTTGATTTTTTTCCCATTTGCATCAAGTAAGGTTAAATAGGGAACACCTTCTGTTTGTACTTTCATTTCTTCAATGAGTCTTTTGTTGATACGAGAATCTATAGGTACTCGAATGTAGTTCTCATTAAGGACAGTGTTTATTTCGTTGTTGTTTTCGAATAGGTCGTTAAGAATATGACACCATCCACACCAATTTCCTCCCCATATAACTAAGATATTTTTATCTTCTTTTTTGGCTTTAGAAATTGCATCCGCGATGACTT